>RQOI01000272.1 GCA_003854995.1 Candidatus Zhuqueibacterota bacterium | reverse complement strand
GTGCGATGTGGCGCGATTATCTGGCTGAAGAATGGGAACGCAATCTGCCGATGCTGCGCGAATCGATAGCTGCCCTGGAATCGCTCGATTACACCGGAAAATCATTCGATGTCATCATCAAACTTGTCACCGATCGCGATCTGCCTGCTCCATTGGAGAATCTGGGCAAGGCAGATGAGGTTGTCTTTGTCCCATCGCCGCACATTGCACCTTACCTGATGCACGTCGACTTTAACCAAGGTCCACCGCACATCTTTTTTGGTGCGCGTGTCCCCGAAGGCACAGTCGTCCGCTCCCCGGCACTCGGCCGCTCGGAATTACTCACTCGCCTGAGTGCGCTGGCTGACGATACACGCTTGCGCATCCTGCAATTCATCGCTGAGGAGGGAGAAAAGAGTGCCTCCGAGATCATAGATCGTCTCGAGCTCAGTCAGTCAAGTGCATCGCGCCACTTGAGCCAGTTGAGCGCCACAAATTATTTGCTCGAACGCCGCAAAGAAGGCGCCAAACATTACAGCCTGAATGCCGAACGCATCCAAGATACCTTTAATGCGCTCAAGAATTTTGTCAAATGATAAATTTGGTTGGAAAGGAACGAAATATGTTCATGCCATACGAACAACTATATGCCAACATCAAGGAACACCAAAAGGACTTGCTGAGGGATACTGCCCAAGATCGATTGATTCGGGAGGCGCTCAAATCATACAACGGGTGGGCCAGGCGAATGACCTGCGCTGTGGGACACTGGCTCATCGTCATCGGAACCAGGTTGGAAGCTCGTTATTCACCGGCGATGCAGCATCCTTCAGGCTCGCAGCAAGTGCTTTCTGTCTGAAATAACACACAAAACCTTCTTCTCCTGAGTTGTGTACAGCCTCGGCACTTTGCCGGGGCTGTACAGTTTTCAAACACGCTCCTCGAACGCGCTCAGCGGCATGCGGGTGGCCTCGTCCGTCTGGACGATCTCGGCCTGTAACGTGCCGTTCGACATCTCGGCCAGCGCACTCTGAAAGGCTGCAAACCGTTCCACTAGAAACCGCGCTTCGACGGTCACATCGATGCCAAAATCCTGGCTCAAAATTTGCCCATGAAAAGTTCCGATCAGCCCTTGCACCTG
>RQOI01000271.1 GCA_003854995.1 Candidatus Zhuqueibacterota bacterium | reverse complement strand
TTTTCACTGCACGCCTATTCCGGGGTGCAAAAAGACGGCGTGACCAATGCCGATCTCGTTCGGGCGCTTTGCGCAGCGGCGAACAGCTGAGTTCCTTTATGCGGATGATCAGCATGAAAAAAAAATTGCTCTATAAAGTTTTGAGTGGGTAAAAGAAAACCGCCGAGTTCGCCGAGAACACAGAGAAAGTCATATGTCATTTCGATCTATTCAATATTGATGAAAATAAACCAATGCTAAAGGGCTGATGAGTACCCAGTTTTTTATTTCTCTGTGATCTTGGCGTCCTCTGTGGTTTAATAAATTATCGCCAAATCGATCCGTTATAGAGACAGTTTTTGTCTCAGATGATGAAAAATAATATTTGACATTAATCACAATTATTCATATAATAATAACAGTAATTATTATTAATAATATGGCAAATCAAGGAAAAAAGAAATTCAGGACCAGCAAGCAGCGCAATCGAATGCTGCAGCTGCTGCGCGCGACGGACAGCCACCCGACAGCGGATTGGCTGTATGAGGAATTGAAGAAGGAATTTCCGCGTCTCAGCCTGGGCACCGTCTATCGCAATCTCTCTCTTCTCATCGATATGGGGCTGGTGAAAAAGATACATTTCGGCAGCACCTTCGACCGATTTGAGGCGAATACGGCGCCGCACTACCATCTCATCTGCGAACGCTGCGGGAAAATCATCGATTTCGACTTGCCGGTCTATGAGGACATCATCGAGGACGCCAAACAGCGCACGACTTTTACAATCCATTTCCACAGGATCGAGTTCTTCGGGACGTGTGAAAATTGTGGGCGAGCGAGCCAAGTGAACATTTAACAACAGTCATTTTTATTAGCGAAAATTGAACTCAAATTTGAAGGAGACTCCTTATGAAAAAAAAGCTGACGACCGCCGCCGGTATACCGGTGCCGGATAATCAAACATCTCTCACCGCCGGCGAACGCGGCCCTACGTTGTTGCAGGATCATTATCTGCTGGAAAAACTGGCCCATTTCAATCGCGAACGCATCCCCGAACGCGTGGTGCACGCCAAGGCCGCCGGCGCTCACGGCACGCTGACCATCACCAAAGACATCACCCAATACACGAAAGCCAAACTGTTCGACAAGGTCGGCAATCAAATACCGATGTTCGGTCGCTTTTCCACCGTCGCCGGTGAAAAGGGTTCGGCCGATACGGTGCGCGATGTGCGCGGCTTTGCGCTGAAATTCTACACCGAGGAGGGCAACTGGGATTTGGTCGGCAATAATACGCCGGTCTTTTTCATTCGCGATGCGCTGAAATTTCCCGATTTCATCCACTCGCAAAAGCGCGATCCCAAGACCAACACGCGGTCGGACACCATGCAATGGGATTTCTGGTCCAGGGTGCCCGAGTCGTTGCATCAGGTCACGATTCTCATGTCCGATCGCGGCCTGCCCAAGGGCATTCCGTACATGAACGGCTATGGCAGTCACACCTACAGTTTCATCAA
>RQOI01000270.1 GCA_003854995.1 Candidatus Zhuqueibacterota bacterium | reverse complement strand
TCGCAATACGGCGCCTCTTTTGGCGCGGGATTGAAATATATCCTGATGAACAACCTGGCCATGCGAATCGACTATTCGTTCCGCGACGTCGGTTTGCTCGGCACGATGCATGCCTACACCTTTAGCGTCCTGTTTTAAGGAGAAAGCCATGAAAAAACTACGAATTGTTGCATTGCTCGCCCTGAGCTTTTCACTTTTGTTCTGCGCCACTGTAAAAGAGTCGGCAGAAAAAGACAACATGGCCTGGTGGCGGGACGCCCGGTTCGGCCTGTTCATCCACTGGGGGCTCTATGCCATTCCGGCCGGAGAGTGGAACGGCGAAACCGGCCACGCCGAGTGGATTCGCCAGACGGCGCAGATTCCTCTCGAAACCTATGACCAGTTCGTCCATCAATTCAATCCCGTTCATTTTAACGCCGATGAATGGGTGCGAATGGCCAAAGAGGCCGGCATGAAGTACATCGTCCTCACCTCGAAACATCACGACGGCTTTTGTCTCTTCGATTCCGAGCACACGGACTTTGATGTCATGTCCACGCCGTTTCAGCGCGACATCCTAGCTGAGCTGGCCCAAGCCTGCGCCAGAGAAGGGATAAAAATATGCTGGTACCATTCGATCATGGACTGGCATCATCCGGACTATTTGCCGCGTCGGCCGTGGGAAAAAGACCGATCGACCGAGGGCGCCGATTTTGCTCGTTATGTTCAGCATCTCAAAAATCAGCTCGCCGAGCTCACCTCCAAGTACGGCGAGATCGGCGTGCTCTGGTTCGATGGCGAATGGGAAGAGACCTGGACGCACGACCACGGCGCCGATCTCTACAATTATGTCAAAGGATTACAGCCGAGCATCATCATCAACAATCGCGTCGACAAAGGCCGCAGCGGCATGGCAGGCATGACCACGGGCGAGCACGCCGGCGACTTTGGCACGCCGGAACAGGAAATCCCGGCCACCGGCCTGCTCGGAGTGGATTGGGAGACCTGCATGACCATGAACGATCACTGGGGCTATAATAAGAATGATCATAACTGGAAATCTGCGGAGGAGCTCATACGCAAGCTGGCGGACATTGCGTCCAAGGGCGGTAACTTTTTGTTGAACGTGGGACCAAAAGCGGACGGGACTTTTCCGCAGGAGAGCATCGATCGCCTCAAAGCTATAGGTGAGTGGATGAGCGTGAACGGGGAATCGGTTTACGGGACACAGGCCAGCCCGTTCAAACAGCTCGACTGGGGTCGCTGCACCCAAAAAGCGATTGGCGGCGATACACGGCTCTATCTGCACGTCTTTGACTGGCCGGACGGAAAACTCGTCGTGCCCGGC
>RQOI01000269.1 GCA_003854995.1 Candidatus Zhuqueibacterota bacterium | reverse complement strand
TTTCAACAGACCCTGCATCAGTTTTTTCATCGTCGCGACATTGTCGTTAATGCCTTTGAGCAGCACGGTCTGGCTTCCCAGCGGTATGCCGGCATCCGCCAACCGCGTGCACGCCAGACTTGTTTCCGGCGTCAGCTCATCCGGGTGGGTGAAATGCAAGCTCATGAGAAGCGGATGATATTTTTTGAGCATGTTCGTCAATGCCGGGGTGATGCGTTGCGGCAGAACCACCGGCACTTTGGAGCCGATGCGAATGATCTCAACATGCGGGATCTGTCGCAGGCGGGACAACAGCCAATCCAGCCAGTGATCGGTCAGCGTGAGCGGATCACCGCCGGAGAGCAATACGTCGCGGACCTTTTTATTTCTGGCAATATAATCAATCGCTTTTTGCCACTGCAGGGGATTGAACCGCAGGGTCGTGTCCTTTTGCCCGACCATTCGCGACCGGGTGCAATAGCGGCAATAGACAGAACAGGTCTCTGTCACCAGAAACAGAACTCGATCGGGATAGCGATGCACCAGACCGGGCACCGGTGAGTGACCATCTTCACCCAGAGGATCAATTGACTCTTCGGGCGAAAAGCGGTATTCATCGTTGACGCTCACCACTGTTCGACGGATCGGCTGTCGCGGATTCTCGGGATCGATGAGCGATGCATAGTAAGGAGTGATGCTGACGGGCAGAGGACCGGTGTGCTGGTTGACCGCCTGCCGCTCGCTCTCGGACAGGAGGAGAAAATTTTCCAGACCCTGCAGATCTTTGATTCGATTGCGCAGTTGCCAACGCCAGTCATTCCATTGCTCATCGGAAACAGTCGCGTAATGCCGTGCGCGAAAACGAGCGGTCCGTTCTCCGATGACGTAAGGTTTTTTATGGTTTGGTTTGCTTTTTTCGTTTGGGGACGTAGCATGGATGAACGATTCCCGTTGAGGCGAAAATCGTTGCGGCTCTTTGCCGGGCAGGGTGAGCACCATCTGAGATGCGATCTCTTGAGATGCCATCTCTAATTGTGCGGCCTCGTACTGATCAGTATCATCAAGACCGCTACTGGGGGGCTTGTCTCTGTCGTTGGATGAATTTTGGTCTTCCATGATTCATCACACATCCTTTCGGGCATAGTTAGTTAATGAAATAAAAACTGCGCTATTTTTAGCGGGCGAATATAAGAATTTTTATTAAATTCGCAAGACTTTTTTTATCACTCATTGAATTTATAACAATTGTTGCGTACATTTTCTTGCACATTTTTCTGCAGACACGAATGCTGAACGAAAAATCATTGGAACGACAATTTTCATGAACCACTGTCGTCAGGGAGGAGATATGCGGGATATTGACTTTTTGCAGCATGCCATCGATCTGGCAGCAGCTCATTCTGCCGACGGAGAAAATGGGCCTTTTGGCGCTGTCATAGTCAAAGATGACATCATCATCGCTGAGGCGTGGAATCAGGTTGTGGCGGATCTTGATCCCACTGCGCATGCGGAAATCGTTGCTATTCGAAAGGCATGTCAAAAACTCTACTCATTCCGGCTGCAGGGCTGTGTCATCTATACAAGCTGTGAGCCATGTCCCATGTGCTTGTCCGCTCTCTATTGGGCTCGGATTGATGCGATCGTTTATGCCGCCTCCAAAGAAGATGCCGCCCAGGCCGGATTTGACGATTTGATGTTGTACGATGAAATGGGGAAAGCGTGGCAGGATCGTAAATTGCAGGGAAAGCAGCACCTGCAAAACGTTGGGCGTGTCGTCCTGGAGCGGTGGCAGCAGAATCCGAATAAGCTTGATTATTAAAAAACGTGGCCATTTGCCCGGCGCCTTGAAGGCGCCAGGCAAATAAATCTATCCCTGCAATACCAAAGCCATGATAGCGACCAGATCGATTATCATGAGCACCGGACTGATCTCTTTTTTCTTTCCGATCATCAGCTTGATGACCGTCCAGCTCAAAAATCCCCACACAATGCCCTGGGTGATCGAATAAGTCAAGGGGATGAGGATCAGCGCCAGCGTAGCGGGAATCGCATCATCCAGTTGATCCCAGTTGATCTTTTGCACCGGCTTCATCATAAAGACGCCGACCAGCACCAGTGCCGGGGCAGTGGCGATCGACGGCACAACGGACAGCAGTGGCGAGAAGAACATGAACGGCAAAAACAACAGACCCGCAACGACAGCGGTCAAGCCCGTGCGTCCCCCTTCCTCAATTCCAGCGGCGGATTCAATGTAACTCGTGCCCGAGCTGGTGCCGAACAATCCGGAAAGGGTGGTCGACAAGCCATCGACGATCAAGGACTGCTTTATGTTGCGCGGTTCCCCGTCCGCATCCAGCAAGTCACCAGCTTCAGCCACTCCGATGAAGGTGGCGAGACTGTCAAACATGTCCGTGAACAACAGGGCAAAGATCACCGGCCACATGGCCAACCGGAGCGCGCCGAGGAGATCCAGTTTGAAAAAAAGGCTGAAATCCGGCCTGGCAACCAGGCCTTTCCAGGTGACCAGCGTCGGCACGCCAAAGTTGATTTCCGAGGCGTCGCCCCATAAACGACCGATTGGGATGGCCAACAGCGTCGTGATCACAATGCCGAGGATGAGCGCTCCTCGCACATGACGCGCGACAAGAATGGCCGTGATCGCCAGTCCGATCACAAAAGTCATTGTCGTCCAGTTCAATTGCCCCAATCCGATGATCGTAGATGATTTGGCGACGATGAACTTGGCGTTCATAAAGCCGATCGTGGCGATGAAGAGGCCAATGCCCGAGGCGATGGCGTAACGCAATTGCCTGGGAATGGCATTGGCAATGGCGGTGCGAACGTTCAAAACGGACAAGAGCAGAAAAATAATGCCAGACCAGAACACAGCGCCGAGCGCTGTCTGCCAGCTGACCCCCATGCCGAGCACGACCGTATAGGTGAAGAACGCATTGAGACCCATGCCTGGAGCGAGGACAATGGGATTTTTCGCATACACGCCCATGGCGATGCTGGAAAAGGCGCTGACGAGCACCGTTGCGGTCAGCACGCCGTCAAATGACATGCCGGTGTCGCTCAATATCGCCGGATTGACGACGATGATATACATGGTCGCCAGAAAAGTGGTGATGCCGGCAATGATCTCGGTTTTCACATGACCGCTGTGCACGCGCAAAAATTTCTCTTTCATGAGGCTATCCTGGCTATCAGTACGATCGCATTGTCAAAGCCTGACTG
>RQOI01000268.1 GCA_003854995.1 Candidatus Zhuqueibacterota bacterium | reverse complement strand
TCAGCTGATTGAGAGTCGTTTTCAAGTCAGAGATATCCAGCAGCGCCAGCACCTGATCTTTTTTCACCTCGTCGCCGATCGTCACGAGCACGCTCTGCAGTCTGCCCGATTCCCCGACGCTGAGCAAATGAGATTTACTCTCCACGACGCCGACGAAATTTTTAGTGATGTACCACTCTCGCATCAAGTAGATGAAAATGGCGAACGCGAGGATCCAGAGCAGGCTATAAAGATTGAAATTGTGCGTCTGTCTAATTTTTTTTCGAAACATGGTATCTATTTATACCTCCACCGTTGCTTCTTGATTCGTATAGGTGATTCCACGTATGCCTTCAACCGATTGAAGTTCCTGGATGAGAGTGACGTTGTCATCCGGATGTGACAACTTGACCTGATAAGCATAATCGACAACCTGGCCTTGTGCGACGTTACGCATGGCCACCAGGACAAAGTTTTTCGTATTACTCTGCATGACGGCTGTTGCTCTAGCGGCCGCCTCGGATCCGAAGGGTATTTGAAAGCGAACCAGGCCATCCTGTCTTCGGCGTGTGCCAAATGGCGAAACGTGCAGGACAAAGACGACCAGGCAAAAAACGAGCGCGCCGATGATGGCCGTCGGGTAACTTTGCACACCCGATGCCACGCCAACGCCAAGTGAAGCGAACAGAAAGATCAGATCGCGAGGATCTCGCAGATTCGTCCGAAAGCGGATGATGGCCAGGGAACCGACGATGCCGATGCCGCGGGCAATGTTGTCGCCAATGGCGATCATCAGCAGGCAGGAGATGATGCTGCCCAGAACCATGCTTTGCACCAGGCCTCTCGAGTAGGACAGGCCATGAAAGGTCCGCTCGTACATGATTGCAATGACACTGGAGAGGAGAAAGGCCACCACAAAAGACAATAAAGTGACTTGCCATTCAATCGGTTCGAAGGTATAGTTTAAAAATGTGTGCATCTCTTTTCCCTTGTTTATTTCTTGCTGAAGCAAAAGACTCTGTTTGATTGGACGCGTCTTGTGGCCCTTCCCGAACGCCCAAACCGTTGAGCAGCGGTGGCTTTTTGGAAGGAACATGCAAAAATAGTGCCCTATGGCTTTCGTCTTTGGTAAAAACACACCTTTTGCAGCTGATTGATGTTCTCAGGTGCTTTAGAATAAACGAATTTTTATGCTAAAGGTTCTCATTTCGACCATTTATTGAAAACAGGATGAAAATCACCCGCCAGCGTGCGATCGACGTGCGATCTTTTCCTGACTTTTACGGTCGAAATTGTCTGCAACATCCGCGAAAATGGGGCGACATGTCCACTGGCCGTTGAGACCACTGGTCATGCATAGCTGTGGCTCTCGTGCAACAGAAATGAAAGCATTAGACCAGGCATAATATATGGACTTGGCGGAAATTATACAACCTTATTCACGAATTGTTCCGCATGTTTTTTCTTCTTTCTGCACGACCCGGAGGAGCGAAAAATGAACTTGCCATTTTGATAAAAAGCTTTTATCTTTTTTGCGCTGGCGACAAAAAATATGAGATATCCGGCACACGAAGACCATTAATGCAGTGAGGCGCCATTCGATGAAGACCAACTCCAGTGTCCTTTTGA
>RQOI01000267.1 GCA_003854995.1 Candidatus Zhuqueibacterota bacterium | reverse complement strand
TTCTGTGCAGCGCATCGACTTTCGCCCAGCTCATCAACGATCTGCCCCTTGACCATTTCATAGAAAAGCCGTCGCTGGTGCAGGAGGGGCAGGAGCCGGCGCACGTGCCGCTGGTGCCGTTTGCCACCAGAGAGTCGGCCTTGACGCACCGTTGGGCCGAGTCGCCGTACTATCTGGATTTGAACGGCGTGTGGAAGTTTAAATTTGCCGAGAATCCCACCGCGGCGCCAAAAGACTTTTATTTGACGAGCTATAATGTCGCCGGCTGGGCCGATATCGAGGTGCCCGGTACCTGGCAGATGCAGGGGTGGGATCACAACGTCTATCGCAACATTCCCATGCCCTTCGGCCCCTATGATCCGCCGCGGGTGCCGGATGCGATCAATCCCACCGGCTGCTATGTGCGCACCTTTTCTGTCCCCGAGTCGTGGCGCGACCGGCACGTCTATCTGCACTTTGACGGCGTCAAGTCCGCACACTGGGTTTGGCTCAACGGCCAGTACGTCGGTTTTGACAAGGGCAGCATGACGGCCGGCGAATTTGACATCACCAACCATTTGCGGCCAGGAGAAAATCGGCTGGCCGTGCAGGTCGTGCGCTGGTCAGATGGCAGCTATCTCGAAGATCAGGACATGTGGCGATTCAGCGGCATCTATCGACGCGTCTACCTCTTTGCGCAGCCGCCCGTTTATATTCGAGATTTCTGTGTGACGACTGATCTGGATACAGCCTATCAGCACGCAACTGTGCAGGTCGAGGCGTTCATCAACAACAAGTCGGAGCAGGCGGCCAAAGGGTGGTCAATGCGCGCGGCCGTCTATGACGAGTCGAGATATGAGATCGCCTCCTTCTCGACCGCCATACCAGAGCTGCGGAGTGACGCCAGGGTGATCGTACGTCATCCTGTCCATGATCCGAACAAATGGTCGGCTGAAAAACCCAATATGTACAGTCTCATTTTAGAGCTGATCGACGACAATAATACGGTGCGACAAGTGCTGGAAGAGCGATTCGGTTTTCGGGAAATAGAGATCCGCGATGCCCAGCTGCTCATCAACGGCGTCGCCGTTAAAATAAAAGGCACGAATCGCCACGAGCACGAGCCGTTCAGCGGCCGAACGCAATCGGTCGACCGCATCATGCAGGATTTCCGGCTGCTGAAGCAGCTCAATTTCAATTCCATTCGCACATCGCACTATCCGAACGATCCGCTGTTTTACGATCTGGCGGATGAATTCGGCTTTTATGTTTGTGATGAGGTGAACGCCGAGTGCCACTATGGCGAAGACTATCTCGCCGGCCAGCCGGAATGGGCGCCGGCGTTTATGGATCGCACCGAGCGGTTTGTGCAACGCGATAAAAATCATCCCAGCGTCATCATGTGGAGCATGGGCAACGAGTGTGGCCTGGCCGATATCCACTGGCAGATGGCCGATCGCTGTCGCGAGATCGATCCGACCCGGCCGATCTATCATCAGAGCAACCAGCCGGACGGCGATGCGCCGTTCGCCGACATCTGCGGCACGCGCTACCCGAGTCCTGCCTTTCTCGATATGCAGGCGGATACGAGCCAGCGTCCCATCATTATGGGCGAATACAGCCACAACATGGGCAACGGTCTCGGCCATTTCGACGAGTACTGGGAGGTCATTTACCGGAACAGGACCGCGCAAGGCGGTTATATCTGGGACTGGGCTGATCAGGGGCTTTCATTCGACCTCATCACTACGCCAGATGCTTCTCCCCATGAACATCAGGTCGTACTGCATGGCCGGCCGCGGATTGTCCCCGGCAAGCGCGGCAAGGCGCTGCAATTCAGCGGCATTGACGATTTTGTCGAGGTCTATAACGATCCGCTATTCAATATCAAGACGAACCATCTCACCCTCGCCTGCCGCGTTCACCCGCGCGGTTTCATCGGCAGCAATTCCTTCATCACCAAGGGGCCGTCCTATGGTCTGGAGCAAAATGCTCCGGACTCGCTCACTTTTTATATCTCCGGGACAGAGCTGTCCGTCCTTTTGCCACGCGATTGGGATGACAAGTGGCATGATATCGCTGGTGTCGCCGATGGCGCGGAGATGACAATTTATATCGATGGCAAAAAGTACAAAAGCATGCAGACATCGACAGCCATACAGCGTTCTCGTCATCCTGTCACCATCGGCAAGAACCATCAGCGCCACCATGAGCAGTGGCCGGGATTCATCTCCAATGCGATCATCGACGATGTCGAAATCTGGAATGCCGCCCTGACGCCTGATGAGCTGAAAGCTGAGGGCCGGCCGTCAGCTCACTGCCTGCTCTCCCTGCATTTTGACGAAACGAAAAATGAGGGGACATTCTTCTCCTATGGCGCCACGCCGCAGGGTTCCGGCACCATGGACGGCATCGTCAACGCGGATCGGTCGCTGCAACCGGAGGCGTATCAGGCGAAAAAGAGCCAGCAACCGGTGCACGTCCGGCCGCTGAACCTGCGGAGGCGTATTAAAAAGGTCGTGGTCGACAACCGTTTCCATTTCACCAACCTGAACGAGCTGACGACCGAATGGGCGCTGTATGAGGATTTTGTCCAAGTGCAGGGCGATACCATCCACTGCGATGTGCCGCCGCAGACGAGCGACACCCTGATCATCCCTGTAGGCGGCATTGACCTGCTCGTCGGCGCCAGATATAGACTGGTGCTGTCGTTCAAGACCAGGACGCCCTCGTGGTGGGCGGACGCCGGCTATGAAGTGGCGTTTGCGGAGATGGACTATTATCAGGTGGCGGCCAAAAACCTGAATCGCGACCAATGTGGGCCGGTCTCTATCGCTGATGACGGAGAAAAAATCACTCTTTCAAGCTATCATCTCAGCTACACCTTTGATAAAAAGGCCGGCGGGTTCACCCACCTGGAAAAAGAGGAGGTGGAATGGTCGGATATGGCGCCGTCATTCAACGTCTGGCGGACGCCGATCATGAACGAATGGTCCGAGTGGGGGGTGAAAGAGTCAGGAGTCTGGTATGAGCTGGGACTGGATTCGCTCGATTTCACGGTGCTCTCCGTCGATGCCTCGCTCAATTTCGAAAACGAAGCCAAGATCGTCCTGCAGGCAGAGTCAAAATCGAAAATTTATCCCGCCGCCTCATTTCTGCACACCTTCACCTACTTTGTGCTGGGCTGCGGCGATATCATCCTGGAGCATTCGGTCTATTGTCGCGCCCAGCTGCCGGGTTACCCGGATCGCGATGTCGCGTGGCTGCCCAAGCTGGGACTGCAGTTTCGTTTGCCGGAGGATGCGCAACAGATCGTCTGGTACGGCCGCGGTCCGTGGGAGACTTACCCGGACCGCAAGTCCGCTGCGAAAATGGGGCTCTATACGACAAACCTGGATGAAATTGTCATGCCCTATATCATACCGCAAGATTTTGATAATCGATGCGATGTCAACTGGACCTTTGTGCGTCGTGCCGATCGCAGCGGCCTGCTGATCGTGGCTGAGGAGCCGATGAACGTCAGCATTGATCCGTACGAGAATCTGGATGCGGCCTGGTATCCGTTCCAGTTGCAGCGTGCGAAACGGGCTAAACTCAATATCGATCATAGAGTCACCGGCGTCGGCGGCACGCCGATTCAGGTGCAAGCGCCATACCGCACCTATCCTGACGCTTATTCCTATCGATTGAGATTTCGGCTCGTATCGGGCACGGATGACGTCGCTGGCCTGGCGAAAATAAAATTTTAGGTTTGATTCGAATTGGAGAGGAATTGCATGAAAATAAAATCGTCGTTCTGTCTTGTCATGCTGATGACATCGTTTCTGTTCTCACAAACCGATGCAAAATTTGATGCCTATCTGGCCGCTGAGCTGGCAAACCTGCCGGCGGCGCAGACCTTGTACAATTGCGCCAATGTCGGCGGTTATCGCTACGGCGGCGGCGTCGGTGCGATCAAAAAGATCGTGAACGCCGATTCGACATTGCCGTTCGGCAAGGTGGTGCAGCTCACCGTGGCAGCAGCTGGCGCGAATTCGTGGGAGCCGCAGTTTCAGTCGCCCGCCAACACGAGTGCGGTTCAACGGGATGACGTGCTGTTCTATGTTCTTCATATTCGCGCTCTCGAATCCGTTGATCCGTCCGGCAACGGCAAGGGCTTTTTTTACGTTCAACGCAACAGCTCACCCTGGACCGGTCTCGGCAGCAGCTCGCTCGCCTTCACGCCATCCTGGCGAAAGGTCTACGTTGTCGCGCAGGCCGGCGAAGATTACCCGGCCGGGAGCATGGAATTCACCGTGCATCTCGGTTTCCAGAGCCAAAAAGTTGAAATCGGCGGCATCATTGCGGTGAATCTGGGGCAGAATATCGACATCAGCGAGCTGCCGCACAATCCCCTCTACTGGGATGGCATGCAAGAGGAGGCCCCCTGGCGCATCGACGCGGCCGCGCGCATCGACCAGCATCGCAAGGGTGATCTGCAGATAGTGGTCGTCAATCAAAACCGTCAGCCGATCAAAGGGGCAGAGGTTAAAATAACGATGACCAAGCACGCCTTTGGCTTTGGTACATTCATGAGCGCCCTGGCGCTGTCCAACAGTCCTGATGCGCAAAAGTATAAAGAACACGTGCTGCGGCTGTTCAATCGGGCGACCACGCCCTTTTACATGGGCGATGGCACCTGGGGTTGGTACGGTCCCGGCGCCTCCCAAATGCAATATCCTGATCTGGCGCAGTGGCTGATGGAGCAGAACATCCCGACCAAAGGCCATGTCCTCATCTGGCCGAGCTGGACCTGGATGCCGCCCTTTTTTCGCGACTATGAAAATGATGCGGAGGCGCTGCGCGCGGCCATCGATGCGCATCTCGATATGATCGTGCCGATCGGCCAGGAAAAGGAGCTGGTCGAATGGGATGTCGTCAATGAACCGCACATCAATCACGATGTCATGGATATTTGCGGCGAAGAGATCATGGTGCATTGGTACAATAAAGTGCACGAGCTCGATCCGCTGCCGCGCCTCATTTTGAATGAGTACAATATTCTCATGGCCGGCGGCGGAGATGCGGCCTTTCAAGCCGATTTCGAAAGATACATCGAGCTGTTGTTGAGTGCCGGCGCTCCTCTTGGCGGCATCGGCATGCAGTGTCACTTTGATGAAAACTTGCCCGGTATTCCCCGGGTCGTGCAGGTGCTGGATCGTTTTGCCAAATACAATCTCCCCATTCAGATCACCGAATTCGACATCGACACCTATGATGAAGAAGGCCAGGCCAGATTCACCCGCGATTTTTTCACCGCGGTGTTCAGCCACCCCATGACCGATAAAATCATCATGTGGGGATTCTGGGAGGGCGATCAATGGAGGCCCAGCGGCGCGATGATCCGTAAAGATTGGTCTTACAAGCCGAATTATAATGTCTATGAGGATCTTCTCTTTCACCAATGGTGGACGAATGAGGATGGTCTGACGACGCGCGATGGTGTTTGCCGGACGCGCGGCTTTTTGGGCGACTATCAGATCAGCGTCGCCTTTGACGGCCGGACAGTGTCGCAAGCGGTCAGTTTGACGAAAGAAGGGGCGACCGTGGAAATTCAGATTCCGACCACAGAGACCCAGATCGACGCGAGAGAAGACGCGCCGGCCGATTATGGCCTGGAAAATTATCCCAATCCGTTCAACGCCTCGACGGTCATCGAATTCACGCCTGAACAATCCGGTGCAGCCGAGCTGGTCATTCATGACGCCCGCGGTGTGCAGGTGCTGGCGAAAAAACTGCAGGTGTCAAAAGGCATATGTCATCGCGAGGAGATCGCCTTGCCGCACTTTGCAGCGGGAGCATATTTTTACTCGGTCAATTTCCCGGACGGCGGTACGGCGATGAAGAAGATGATGCTGGTGAAATAAAGGCCAATTGCCTGGCACCTTCAAGGTGCCGGGCAAGTATCTGCCGCGATGTGGTCATATGACCTAAACGGAAATGGAAGCTGAATTTTTATGATGCCGGCAGTTTGCCGACATTTATTCATCTACAAAATATAGGATCGGTATTTCTCGTCCAGATCTGACGCCACCATGGTCTCCAGTATATAATCGCAGAACTCGCGTCCGGTCACACCGGTGTCACGGCCAGTGATGGTGATCTTTTTCTCGAACTGGGTGCAGATTTCCAGCGCTTTTTGCAGTTTGTCCGCCTGTTCGACATAGCCGATGTGGTTGAGCATCATCCCTGCCGCTTTGATCAAGCTGGATGGATCGGCATACTGGCCTCGACCTTCGGCGATCATTCGCGGCGCTGAACCATGGATGGCTTCGAACATGGCGTAGCGTTTACCGATATTGGCGCTGCCCGCTGTGCCGACGCCACCCTGCATCTCCGCGGCTTCGTCGGTGAGAATGTCTCCATACAAGTTGGGCATGACGATGACGCGGAACTGCGTCCGGCGTTTCGGATCGATCAATTTGGCGGTCATGATGTCAATATACCAGCCTTCCCATTTGATCTCCGGAAAATCTCTGGCGACCTGTTCGGCGACTTCGAGAAAGAGCCCGTCCGTCGTCTTGATCACATTGGCTTTGGTGACGACAGTCACAGAGTCGATGTTGTTTTTCCGGGCATAGTCGAACGCCATGCGAATGATGCGTTCGGCGCCGGGGCGGGTGATAACTTTGAAATCAAAAGCCACATCATCGCTGGCGGCGAATCCCTTGCTGCCGAGCACGTATTCTCCTTCGGTGTTTTCCCGGAAGAACATCCAATCAATCCCTTCCTGCGGGATTTTCACTGGCCGGACGTTGGCAAACAGATCGAGCTCGCGCCGCATCGCGACATTGGCGCTTTCGATATTCGGATAAGGTCCTCCTTTTTCCGGCGTTGTTGTCGGCGCTTTCAAGATCACGTGGCATGCCTTTAATTCCTGCAACACATCATCAGGAATTGCCTTCAGCTGTCTGGCGCGATTTTCGATCGTCAGACCAGCGATCGTGCGGAACTCTATTCTGCCGGAGGCGATGTCATCTTGCAGAATGGTGTTCAGCACTCGCTCGGTCTCCTGGGAGATGATGGGGCCAATGCCATCTCCCCAGCAAAAACCAATGATGAGTGGTTCGAGCGTCCGGTAATCCAGCCATTCTTGCGCAGATTTCATCTTCTCGGAACGTTCCATCTGAGTGCGGACGAGTTCGGCAAAATGGCGTTGCGCCTTTTGAATCATGTCGTTCATCTCTGACCTCATTTTCTTCTGTTCCAGGTTATACTTTTTCCTCATCAATATATTAAAAAAAAGCAAGAATTGAAATCACTTTGAGCAATCGAACTCGGCTGACAGTGGTCCCTTTGCCGCTCTTTAGCCGTTCTGCAGCTCTCGATTTCTATTGATTTTGGCCGTTCATTTTTATAATTTAATCCGTTCAATCAACAAGAGGAAAGAGATGCGCTCATTCATATCCGTTTTTGCCGTTTCTACCGCCCTGTTCATCTGTTGCGGTGGATCGAAGCCGACAGTGAATATCGATCAGGACATGCAGGAGACGCACTCGCAGATGAGCGAGCGTTGGAACGAAGAGTTTGATCCGATGACCCTCGGCGATTACAAGCTCGACATTGACGTGACCAACAAGGCCGATAAAGTCGTCGATATTGATCAACTGCTGCGCAGTGGTGAAGAGAGTAAGGACACAGACACGCGATCGCAGATTCAAGGATTTCGTGTGCAGCTCATTTCGACGCGAAATGAAGAAGAGGCGCGCGCGGTCATGCGCAACGCGATCATCAGTTTTGATGAGCCGGCCTATCGCGAATATGACAATCCCTATTATAAAATCAGGGTGGGCGATTTCAAATCGCGTTACGAGGCCAGCAAAGTGCAGGAAAAGGCAGTTGAGATGGGGTTTCATGAAGCCTGGGTTGTGCGCGCCATGATCTGGGATCGGTTGCCGTGAGCGCGAAGCTGATGCAAATCCAGCATTCTATCCACTTAGCCCGATATTTAGCTTGAATTCGGGCTAATTTATTCTTATATTCCGCGTTTGAAATTATAAAGACCACGTAAAAGCGACAGCGACTATCTTTGCGAGTACGCAGACGTCCGCGATAAATGGCAATCTATTCATTGTGGGCTGATCAGGAGGATATATGTCAGGGCATTCCAAGTGGAGTACCATCAAGCGTAAAAAGGGAGCAAAAGATGCGGAGCGAGGCCGCATCTTCACACGACTTATCAAAGAGATCACCGTCGCCGCTCGGCACGGCGGTGGTGATGAGACGGCGAATCCGCGCTTGCGAACGGCGATCCAGGCGGCACGGACGGCCAATATGCCGTTGAAAAATATCGAGAATGCCATCAAAAAGGGAACCGGCGAACTCCCTGGTGTGACCTATGATGAGGTTGTCTACGAAGGCTATGGGCCTGGCGGCGTCGCCATTTATCTGGAAGCTTTGACGGATAACCGAAACAGGACGGTCGCCGAAATTCGCCACTTGCTGACACGCTACGGCGGCAGTTTGGGGGAGAACGGCAGCGTCGCATGGATGTTTCACCGGAAAGGGATCATATCCGTGCCTGCCGCACAAACAACTGAAGATGACCTGATGATGATCGCGCTGGATGCCGGCGCCGATGACATCGAACGGGAAGACGATGCGTTTTTGCTCAAGGCCGACATCGCATCGTTCGAGGCGGTCAAGGAGACGCTCGAAAAAAACGGCATCACCTACAAATCCGCAGAATTGACCATGGAGCCCAAGAACACCATTCCCGTTGAAGGCAAGCAGGCCGAACAGGTGTTGCGATTGATGGATGCGCTCGAGGAGCATGATGATATTCAGAGCATCTATGCCAATTTTGACATTGCGGACAGTGTGATCGAGGCGTTCGACGCCTGATCTTGATGCGCATTCTGGGTATAGATCCGGGAACCGCTGTTTGTGGCTTTGGACTGATCGAATCGCCCACATCGAATCGCTACATCTGCGTGGATTACGGCACGATTCGGTCAAAAGCGAAACAGGCGCAAGCGGAGCGTTTGAAAAATATATATGACGGCGTCGCTGGCATTATCGCAGCGTTTCAACCCGATTTAATGGCCGTCGAAGATGTTTTTTACGGTCACAATGTGCAGGCGGCGCTCAAGCTTGGTCAGGCGCGCGGCGCGGTGATCCTGGCGGGGGTGAATGCCGGTATACCTGTGACGGCCTATGCGGCCCGACAGGTAAAACAGAGTCTCACCGGCTATGGCGCAGCATCCAAGGAGCAGGTGCAGCGCATGGTGCGGGAACTGCTGGGACTTTCCCAGGCAGTATCTCCCCTGGATGCATCGGATGCACTGGCCATCGCCCTGTGCCATGCGCAGCGATGGTGGACGGATCAAAAACTGAAAAGCATAAAGTCGAAATGATCTCATTGATTCGCGGTCAACTGGTCGATAAATCCCCAACACGTGTCATCATCGAAAACAACGGCATCGGTTTGGAAGTATTGATTCCGGTGTCCACTTTTGAAAAACTGGACGCCGGCAACGAATCTGTGACGCTGCTCACCTATCTGCATGTCCGCGAAGATGCCTTGACCCTCTATGGATTTGCGACAGCCGAAGAACGGGAACTGTTCAGGGAGCTGCTCTCGGTGTCCGGCATTGGTCCCAAATTGGCTCTGTCGATTCTGTCCGGTTCAACCGTTGATAAACTGTACCGCTATATCGCCGATGGCGACGAAAACAGCCTGACAAAAATACGCGGATTGGGAAAAAAGACGGCGCAGCGGCTCATCCTGGACCTGCGTGACAAGGCGGGGGATAAGATGAAACAGGTCTCGCCATCTGCCGATCCTTTGTCGCTCGCATTTGATGAACAGGCTGAGCAGAGTGTCCTGGCGTTGATATCGCTCGGCTATGTCCGAAAGGAGGCCGAGAGCGCGGTGGCAAAAGCGATGAAGAAGCGCGGCAGCGCTACGACAGCGGAAGAGTTGATACGAATGGCACTGAGTGGTGAATGATGGATGAACGTCGTCGCGCGACAAATCCTGAACGATTGATCGGTGAGCAGGAATTTGATACGACGCTTCGTCCGCCCAGTCTGAAAGACTTTGTCGGACAGGAGAAGCTGAAATCCAATCTGGCTGTATTCATTCAGGCAGCATTGGAACGCAACGAACCGCTCGATCATGTCATGTTTTTCGGGCCTCCCGGGCTCGGCAAGACGACGCTTGCAAACATCATCGCCAAAGAGCTGGGCAGCGACATCCGCACGACATCCGGGCCGGCGCTCGAACGCCCCGCGGATTTGGCCGGCATTCTGACCAACTTGAACGAACGAGACGTGCTGTTCATCGATGAAATCCATCGCCTCAATCGGGTCATCGAAGAATATCTTTATCCGGCGATGGAAGATTTTTCCCTCGATATCATCATTGACAAAGGCGCCAACGCGCGCACGGTCCAGCTCAAATTGCCGAAATTCACCCTGATCGGCGCCACGACGCGCGCCGGACTCATCACATCACCGCTGCGAGCGCGATTCGGCGTGTCATTTCGACTTGACTTTTACGAGCCAGAGGAGCTCAAGCTGATCATCCATCGTTCTGCCACTATTTTAGGAATTCAAATCGATGCAGCAGCAGCGCTGGAAGTCGCAAGACGATCGCGCGGCACGCCGCGCATCGCGAACCGGCTGTTGCGGCGGGTGCGCGATTTTGCGCAAATCGCGAATGAGCAGGGCATTCGCCTGGATTTGGCAAAGAGCTCGCTCCTCCGCATGGATGTGGATGAAGGAGGATTTGATGAAATGGACAAGCGGATTATCCTGTCAATTATAGATAAATTTGCCGGCGGCCCGGTCGGCTTGAATACGCTGGCGATGGCCATCGGGGAGGAGAGTGATACGATCGAAGAGGTCTATGAGCCTTACCTCATTCAACAGGGTTTTATCAATCGTACGCCGCGCGGCAGAGTGGCCACTGAGCTGGCTTATGCGCATTTCAATCGAAACAGAAAGACACCCTCTCAAAGAACACTGTTCGACGAATAGGCGCGAGGAAAAAGAACTAGCAGATGGAGGTGATCATTCAATGAAGCTATCGGATTTCAAATACAATCTTCCGGAAAAGCTGATCGCACAGTATCCCAGTAAAAAGCGGGATCAATGTCGGTTGATGCTGGTGAACAGGCAAGATGAGACGATTGTCGATGCTGTTTTTGAAGATGTCTACAATTATATGGAAAAGGGTGATTGCCTCGTCGTCAATGAGACCAAAGTATTCCCAGCGCGACTCGAGGGCATCAAAGATAAAACCGATGCCAAGGTGGAAGTCTTTTTACTGCGCGAACTGGAGCAGGGCTTGTGGGAAGTTTTGGTCAAGCCGGCGCGCAAGGTGCGGGTCGGCAATCGCTTGTCCATCGGCAACAAGCTCTCATGCGATGTGATTGATAATACGGTTTCCGGCGGTCGCGTGGTGCGTTTCAATTCAATCGACAACTTTTACGAGCTCGTCGATGATATGGGAAAATCGCCGTTGCCGCCGTATATCAAACGCGAACCAGAACCCATGGATAAGGAGCGATATCAGACCGTGTATGCGAGGATTCGTGGGGCAGTGGCGGCGCCGACCGCCGGACTCCACTTTACCGAAAGCCTCCTGAAAAAACTGGAGAAAAAGGGCGTGACGGTCGTCAAACTCGTCCTTCATCTGGGCCTCGGCAGCTTCCGGCCAGTCGTCGTCGAGGATTTGGGCCGGCATAAAATGGATTCTGAATTTTACCAGATCACACAGCCGACCGCTGATGCTATTAATGAGACGATGCGGAATAAGAAAAATGTCATCGCTGTCGGGACGAGCGTCGTGCGCGCTCTGGAGACGAGCGTCACCTCTGAGGGATGGGCGAAACCGTCGCAGGGGTGGACGGATAAATTCATCTATCCACCCTACGATTTCAAGATCGTCGATCGCCTCATCACAAATTTTCATCTGCCAAACTCCACTCTCCTCATGCTGGTGTCGGCGTTCGCCTCGCGCGATTTGCTTTTCAAGGCTTACCGGAAAGCCATCCGCGAAAAAT
This sequence comes from Candidatus Zhuqueibacterota bacterium, assembly GCA_003854995.1. Taxonomy (GTDB): domain Bacteria; phylum Zhuqueibacterota; class Zhuqueibacteria; order Residuimicrobiales; family Krinioviventaceae; genus Kriniovivens. Next base: position 2,904 of record RQOI01000267.1, on the reverse strand, counting down.
ATCAGTTCTATAGCTATGGCGATGCCATGATGATCATTTGACGGCCACGCCATTGAATGCGAACGCAACATCGACTGTCGCAGCACTCATCGTCGCCGCCGGTTCGGGCTCTCGCATGGGCGGCGCCATCCCAAAGCAGTTCATAGAGTTGAATGGCATACCGATACTCCGCTACACCCTGGAGAAATTTCAAACGTGCACGGCCGTCGATCAGATTTATATCATTTTGCCGAAAGCGTTTATGGTTTACGCCGATATTTTTCCAAAGGAGTGGCGGATCAAGAAATTTGTCAAGGCGATCATCGGCGGTCCGGAGCGGCATGATTCCGTGTGGGCCGGTCTGCAGGGTTTGGCCGAGGAGGTTGACATCGTCCTGATCCACGACGGTGTGCGCCCCTTCCTCAGCCATCGCATCATACGGGACAGCATCGCGGCTGCCGAAAGATGCGGTGCAGCGGTTGTCGGTTTGACGCCCACAGATACGGTCAAATACATTCAGCGTGATCGTGTCGAGAAAACCGTGGACCGGCGACATGTCCTGCTCGCGCAGACGCCGCAGACTTTTGCGCGTGGGGTGATCATGGACGCTTATCGATTGGCCAAGCAGAACGAATCATTTAGCACCGACGATGCGGCGCTCGTCGAACAAGCGGGTGGCGCTGTGGCTGTGGTGCCGGGTGATTGGCGAAATATAAAAATCACCTCGCCGGAGGACCTCATCGTCGCACAGGCCATCCTGGATGCGGAGAACAGATGCGAGTAGGTTTTGGTTATGATGTACATCGGCTCGTCGCCGATCGGGCGCTCATACTTGGCGGTGTGAAGATTGACCATTCGCATGGCTTGCTGGGTCATTCAGATGCCGATGTGCTGTGTCATGCGATCTGCGACGCGCTGCTCGGCGCCGCCGCGCTGGGTGATATCGGGCAACATTTTCCCGACAGCGATCCGCGCTATAAAGATGCTGTGAGCCTGCATCTGCTGCAGCATGTCGTTGACCTGTTGAGGGCAGACGGATTTCAAATTGCCAACATCGATTCCATGTTGATATTGCAGCGGCCAAAAATCGCGCCTTTTATTTCAACAATGCGTCAGCACATTGCCCGCGTCTGCGGTATTGAGATCAATCAAGTGTCGGTCAAAGCGACGACATCTGAAAGACTGGGCTTTGCCGGCAGGGAAGAGGGCGTTGCCGCCCATGCGGTCGTTCTCATTGAGAAAGGAAAGAGAGATGCCGCTACAGATATATAACAGTCTCACTCGACAAAAAGAAGAGTTTGTGCCGCTGACTGACGGCCTCGTGCGAATGTATGTCTGCGGACCGACAGTATATGATTATCCACATATCGGACATGCCAAGAGCTATATCTCTTTTGATATCGTCGTCCGTTATTTGCGCTATCTGGGCTATCGCGTCAAATATGTTCAGAACATCACGGATGTTGGTCACCTGTTGGATGATGGTGAAGATCGAATTCTCAAAGGCGCGCAGCGGGAAAAAAGAGATCCGATGGAATTGGTCGAAATTTATACGCGCGCCTTTTTTGACGCCATGGATGCGCTCAATGTGCAGCGCCCCACCATTTCTCCCCGCGCCACCGGTCACATCCCGGAGCAGATCGAGATGGTGCAGACTCTGATCGATAAAGGCCATGCTTACGTGGTGAATGGATCGGTCTATTTTGACATCTCGACCTGGCCGGGATATGGTGTTTTGTCCGGTCGGCGCGTCGAGGACCAGCGAGCCGGGGAGCGCGTGGAGGCGAGCGATGAAAAGCGGCACCCGGCCGATTTTGCGCTATGGAAAAAGGCTGGTCCCGAGCACATCATGCAGTGGAACAGTCCCTGGGGGCGCGGTTATCCGGGTTGGCATATAGAGTGTTCCGCGATGTCAATGAAATATCTGGGAGAAACCCTTGACATACACGGTGGCGGCATGGAAAATCAGTTTCCCCACCACGAGTGCGAGATTGCGCAGAGTGAAGCCGTGACGGGCAAACCATTTGTGCGATACTGGATGCATCACAACATGGTGATGGTTGAGGGCGTCAAGATGAGCAAATCGCTGGGGAATTTCACCTCAGTGCAACGGGCTTTGGAGCGATATTCCGGAGCGCAGATACGCTTTTTCATTCTGCAAAGTCATTATCGTTCCCCTGTCGATTTCAGCAGAGAGGCGATCGATGCGTCCGCGCAGGGGTTGGAGCGTCTACAGGCGACGCGGGATCAGCTGCTGCATTTTTTGGCAAGCGACGAGGGTGATGTCTCGGCTCAAGTCGAGCAAGTGTGTGCAGAGTACAAGGCTCTGTTTGAAAAAGAGATGAACGATGATTTCAATACGCCAGCCGCCATTGGTCATCTCTTCAGTTTTGCTCGCGAGATCAACTCTCGCTTGAGCTCGAGCTTGTCCTCTGCGTCAGTGAAATTGTTGCACGACACTTTTATCAGGCTCGCCGATGATGTGCTCGGCATTTTGCCCGAGAGCAGGACGGCCTTGGCAGCGGATCCGTTCATCGATCTGCTGGTGACGGTGCGGCGAGAGATCCGCGCACAAAAAAACTGGGCATTATCCGATCATCTGCGCGACAAGCTGGAAGAGCTGGGTGTCGCGATCCAGGACGGCAAGGAAAAGTCGTCGTGGACCTATAAGAAAAATATGCCTGCTTTATAAAAAAAGACTTGATTTTTCGATATATTTTTATAAATTACGGGGCTTTATTGCGTATCGCATTGCTGATGTGCCACCATAGCTCAGTTGGTAGAGCGACTGATTTGTAATCAGTTGGTCGCGGGTTCAACTCCTGCTGGTGGCTCTGGATGCGGGGAGGTTCCCGAGCGGCCAAAGGGAACAGACTGTAAATCTGTCGGCGAAGCCTTCGGAGGTTCGAATCCTCCCCTCCCCAC
>RQOI01000266.1 GCA_003854995.1 Candidatus Zhuqueibacterota bacterium | reverse complement strand
TCCGACTGGCTGGGCTATATCATGCAGCAGAGAAGCGGCAGTCCCCAGCTCCTCTATAACCACGTCTTCGGCGACAGATATTACGGCTTGCCGGTTTGTAACGATGAATTCGGTTATGTAGGCCCGACAGATCCCGCCGATTCACTGTACGACGACACCACCCAGTCGGCGCGAAGGGCGCGCAAGGATGCGTGGGCGTTGATTTGCGGGGGCGCCTACATCACGTGGGGACATATATCGACTTATACGGGACGCGAATACATTCTCGATCCGGACAGCCTGTACACCCGGGGCGCAGGCTATATGTCCATCCTCAGCCATTTCATGCAGAGTGGCGTTAACTATTGGCTGATGAGTCCGGATCCGAGTTACATAACAAATGGCACAGCCTTTTGCCTCGCTCGCAAAGGCAAGGAGTATCTGTTTTATTTGCCGGATGGCGGTGCACTCGAATGCAATCTGAATGCGTACAATTATGAATTTAACGCTCTCTGGCTGAATCCGGTGACCGGCGATACGCTGTCAGCGGGCACGCTGTCAGGCGGGTTTCCCCAAACAGTGACCGCACCATTTTCCGATGATGCCGTACTCTATGTTCATCATCCGCACGAAATTCCCATCGGCATCGACCTCATGTCTTTTGATGCCGTGCGCGTGGATAACTCGGTCCATCTCAGATGGGAAACTGGACATGAAAGTGATACTGCCGGGTTCATCATTGAACGATCGGACGAGCCTCCTCATTATAGAGAGATCAGTTCTTTCCAGACAAATCCTGACCTGTTGGCACAGGGATCACCGGCCCTGGGGCATATCTACAGCTATGTCGACAGCACGGTTGAGGTCGGACGGTCTTATTCTTATAAACTTTCCGGTATGAGCCTGCAAGGCCTGCGCAGCGAATATGGCAAGATCGATATCGATATGAGGTGACAATTCATCGATCAACAGGCATCACTTCATTTGGGAGGGAATTTGAAGGTGCCACTTGTCAAAAAGAGGATCGTGGTGGAGGAGAAATGTATTTCCCTCGGAGGTTCGAACTCTATAATAAAAAACCGGACGACTTGAATCAACCGTCTCCTCGCACCATCGATCAATAATTTCCGTTATCTCCCAACGGTGATCTTGAAATGTAAAGGCCACCGGATGTTCGTCGATCTTGTGTCCGCTGTAGCACTCTACATTTATCAGTTCATACAACATGTTTGCCCGGTTCTAAATATTGCAAGACCTGTTCATACACTTTCTCACCTAAAATATTGTATACTTTGAGAGAGAGGAAGGTTCGCTTCGGCACATGAAATCGGATCGTCGTCACTATTTTGGACCCATGAAAGACAGTAAAGCGAGAGTACGAAACCAATCGTGCAGAACAGCCCGTTTGAAATTCTATAAATCACGCCAATATCCTTTCGGTCATCTCTCGCCATCCACCAAAAGAAAGGCCTATTCATTTTCCTGCAGCCGGCTTTCGCTTTTTGAATAACTTTATGGTGATCTTTTTTCCTCGAACTATTCCTGCGGACTTGGGGCGAATCGCTCCTGCAGCTTGCTGAGGGTGATGGCGTTCCCCCGATCGAAGAATGCGCGCATCTGCTTCGATTCTTCGTCATCGCCAAATCCCATGCTGACGATCCGGACGCGGGTCATCTGCGGGCTGGTTGCTTCAAAGTAGATGACCGTCCACATACTCTCGATCGCGTTTGGGAACGGGAATCCTGTTGGCGTTTTGCTCACCTTGATGGAGAACATCCGCTCGGGCTCGTAACTGAGGATCATGTTCTCAATCGTATTCGGGTCACCGATGACACCGTTCGGATCGTAGTGCGTCCGCATTCGGCCGCCGACCTTTAGCTCGACCGCGGAATGCGCCACCATCCAGGACTCCTGTCCCTCGCTGGTCGTAAATGCCGCCCACACATCTTTGACCGGGGCAGGGACGACGCCCTCATGCGTCAGGCGGTCGTCTTCTTTCTGGCCATTGGCGCGCGGGATTTGGCAGCAGGCAATGACGAACAAAAGCAGAGTCAACTTGATCATAAAGCCTCGCCATTCATGCGCATTGTGCGCTCTGTATTGCAAATCTGCAACATTGAGTTTTTTTTTAAGTTTTTGAGCATAGAAGATAAAGAATATAACCACAGAGAACGCCGAGGACCACAGAGGAAAAACAGACGTTTTTTTTCTTCTATAACGGCGCCTGGAGTGAACGTGATAAACTTTTTTTACAAAGATGTAAAGTTTTGTTTCATTTATTTTCTCGGCGGCCTCGGTGCACTCGGTGGTTTGGATATTTTGGGTTGCGGCTAAAAGTCGCGCCAGGAATTATTAAGGCTTAATTTCATTGAACCGGCGGAAACGCTCCAACATGGCTTTTTGCCTGCAAAAATCTACCGATTTCTTTTGGCAATGCACCGGCATTTTTTGCGCCTGGAAAAATCTGCAGCAATTGATAATTCCCCAGTTCACGACTCTTGAACAAGGGGCCGGCATAGTC
>RQOI01000265.1 GCA_003854995.1 Candidatus Zhuqueibacterota bacterium | reverse complement strand
GGCGTTGCGATAGATGAATTCGATGCTGCGTCGAACATCCTGTGGCGCGCCGGGGACAAAGAGCGTGCCTTGCGGGTGGCAAAAATCGATCTGCATATCGACGAGCAGCAGCAGGATTTTCGGCGCATCCTGATGCGCCGGTCGCAGTCCAGCCGCTTCAGCATGACGAGCGATCTCGGCCACATCCGGATAAAAGAGCGTGCCGATTCGCTCCGGATCGTAAAATTCGGGAAAAGGCATAGAAAAGATCTCCGCATTTTGCTGCCAAACAGTGTTGCCAGCCGCTCTCAGAGCGCATGGCAACTCGCTGTGAAATATACAGATAAATTTCAAATAATTCGAGGACGATCTTTGCACATAAAAAAGCCCCGCCGTCAACCGTCGGCAGGGCATTCATGTTTTGAGCTTGATGATTTCTATTTGAGCAGCACCATCTTTTTCGTCTCAACCTGCGCATCGCCGGCAGTCAAGCGACAGAGATAGACGCCGCCGGCAAGCTCACGGGCGTCGAATGGTATAGAGTGGACGCCAGGATTCTGCACCTCGTTGACCAAACTGGCAACGCGCTCGCCCCGCATGCTGAAAACCTGCAGCGTGACGCTCTCTGTTGCATGGAGTGTGTACGAGATGGTGGTCGACGGATTGAACGGATTGGGATAGTTCATCAATGAAAAAGAGCGCGGCCGCGAATCCGATTCGACCGCTTCGACCACGCCGCCCGGATTTGCGCGCAGAAAGGCGATCTCTTCGAGTGTCAATAGCCGATTATAAAAACGGAATTCATCAATGGCGCCATTGAAACCATTGCCACCCGTCCAGCCGGCGCCAATGCGCAACGGCGACGTTGATCGTCCTTCGCCAAAAACCATGGGCCCATCAGCTACAGATACGCCGTCGAAAAAGTATTCAGCATATTCGCCGTCAAAGTTGAGCACAACATGCATCCATTCTCCTAATAGAGGAGTTTCCTCAGTGATGATGAAGACTTTGCCATCCGTCGTATTTGTTTCAAACTGCAATCCATAGCTGCCCTGATCCAGCACCATGCTCCACCCGATGGTGGGAGGATCCCAGGCATCGCGCAGACCGGCAATCGGCTGCCAGGTGCCGTCGCCGCCATCCCAGTTGATCCAGCACGAAACGGCGAGCTGATCGGTCTCCTCGGAAGGATCGTAAATGCCGAGCGCGACGTGCGCCTGGCTCTGCGAGCTGAACAGCAGCGCACCGCCGCTCACGCCCGCATCAATCCACTCCGGAAGATCGGCGGTGGTGGGATCAGCCGTCAACAGGCCGTCCGGCGCTTTGATCTCTCTGGCGGACGAATTGGCCGCGACGTCGCCCTGGCCGTCGTCGAACTTATACCAGCCGACGAGACCGTTTGTCAAATCGATCTGCGCCATGGCCGCAGCGCAAATCAGGAAGAATAAAACCAAAATAGTGACATTTTTCATCTTTTAACCTCCTGTTGGTGAAATCGATGCAGCAACTCGTTGATGCAACGTATGATTCTCATTCACCTCCTTTCACATCCAACTGTAATAAATCCAATTATAAACTGAAAATCAAGTGAAAACTTTTTCTTTAAAAAAATAGGATCTATAACGAATCGAGTGGGTAAAAGCAAACCACCGAGTTCGCCGAGAACACAAAGT
>RQOI01000264.1 GCA_003854995.1 Candidatus Zhuqueibacterota bacterium | reverse complement strand
CTGTCAATAAATGTGCCTTCGTTGAGCCAATTTGCGTAAAGCTGGCGATGATATTTTCCTGCCGACGCAACTGAGGGGGAACTTAAATTTTTTCAAGCTTGACCTGAGTGGCATCCAGAATAATGGACTTGCCGAGAGATGTGATGTGCAGGACGAACAGTCTCTCGCCTCTTTCCTGTATCACCTGCCCCTCGTAGCCCATGAGCAGACCGCTTTTAATGCGAACGTAATCGCCGGTGATCAGTCCGGGACGGACATCGAATTTCAATTGAGAAGCCAGAAGCATCTTGAGAGCGTCGACCTCTTTTTCCTGGACAGGCGTCGGTTGTCCGTTAAAGCTGACAATCCTTACAACGCTGGGATATTCCAGCACACTGAAGCGATGCGAGTATGGGATGCGGCAAAAGATATAACTGGGAAAAACCGGGGATTCGATCCACTTTTTCCTGTCCTTCCACTGATTCAAAGTCTTGCGCAACGGCAGATAAGATATCAGCCCGGCGCCGTCCAGGTACGTTTTCACTTTCTTTTCATGACGCGGCCTTGTCACAAATGCATACCAATATGGGTCATGCGACGAAATCACTGATCCTCCTGTTGCTGCGATTGATGCGTCTAGACAGATTGCTGCTGCTTTTTCACTTTTCTGCGCTTCTTTTGGCCATCCGTTGTATAGTAATAGTAATATTGCTGATAATAGAGTGAACCATAAAAGTTGCCGGTGGAGATGCCATTCAGCACGACGCCGACCAAGGGCGCTTGAACGCGCCGCAGCTGCTCGACTGCCATGAGAGTGGCGCCGCGCTGCGTCGATGCGGTTCGAACGACCAAAATGACGCCGTCCATGATGCGGGCGAGCACAGACGGATCTGTGACGGCAATGATCGGCGGGGTGTCTATCAGGATCGTATCATATTGTCCGCGCGCAAATTGCAGCAGCTCCCGCATGAGATTCGAGCCAAGCAATTCAGCCGGATTCGGCGGGGTGACGCCACAGGTCAGCAGGTGCAGATTCGGCACTTCTTCCACCGCCTTGACCGAGTCGCTCAGACTCTTTCGGCCGACAAGTACGTTGGTGAGACCTGGTTCCTTTTCTTTTTGAAAGAGCTTGTGCAGCATGGGACGTCGCAGATCGGCATCGATGAGCAATGTCCTGGCGCCCGTCTGGGCGATCGTGATCGCCAGATTGGCGACCGAAGTCGATTTTCCCTCGCGCGGTCCGGTGCTGGTCATCATGATGATCTGCTTGGGCTTGTCCGGCGCGGCGAAAAGGATATTGGTCCGCAGGGTGCGATAGGCCTCAGACACCGGTGATTTGGGCCGCAGATGGGTGACGAGCCGTTCGCTGATCGCATTGACTTCAGGATCTTCCAGCTTGATCCTGGCGAGCAGTCCGTTTCCTTGCTCCGGTTTGATGAGCGGAATGGTGGCGAGGAGCGGCAAATGCAAAGCGTCGAGATCTTCCATGGTTCGAACCGAATCATCGACATAGTCCATTACAAACGCGATGGCAACGCCGAGGCCCAGACCAATGATGATGCCGAGAAACAGATTCAGCTTTTTTTTCGGCGAGATCGGTTCTTCATCTTCCTTGGCCGGATCAATGATGCGCACATTGCCCATTTGCCCAACTTCGGTGATGCGCGATTCCTGATATTTTTCCTGCAGCAGGATGTACAGTTTCTCCGCAACCTGGGCCGAGCGGGTGCGACGAGCCAGTTCCAGTTTTTTGGCGGGCAGGGACTCGAGCTGCAAATTATATTCCGTCAGGATTTTGCCAAAAGCTTCCACTTTGGGCGTGAGCGCTCTGATCTCGGTTTCAACGGCGATCTTGCTGGTGAAGAGTGAACTCGACACCTGCGCCGGGTCCATGAACTGATTCGCAGCGACAGCTTTGACATCTTCCTTGAACCGTTCTTTGAGAGCGTCAATCTGATTCTGCAGATTTTCGATCTCGCGCAGCGTGTGCTTCTTGGTGTCGGCCGACAAGCCTTTTTGAATGGTCTGCGCCTGATAGACGGCGAGCATCGACTCTTTTTCGGCGATCTTTTTGGTGAACTCTTCCAGGGCCGTGGTCTTGGAAATCGTCTCGATATCAAAATCCGTGTTTTGCCTCTCAAGCTCGGCATCAATGTAGATGATACGTTGTCTGGCGGCCTCGAGGTCTGTCTTGGCGGCATTGTAGAGCGTCTCGAATTCAGCGATCTTGCGGACGAGCTCCAAAGTCTCATGATCGAGCGCGACGACCTTGGCGCTCTCCTGATACGACTTGAGCTCATCTTCCGACACCTTGAGCGAGTCCTGATAGAGCTGCAGCTGATTTTCTAAAAAGTCGGTCACTTGCTGGACTTCGGCCTTGCTCTCCTCCTGATTGATGCGCTCGTAAGCCAGTGCAATGGTATTGGCGATAAAACAGGCCTCCTCCGGCGAATGCGCCTGATATCTTATCTCCATCATATCCGTATTGCGGATATGCCGAACAATGAGACTTTCGCGCAGCTGTTGCACCTGGTCATCGAAAATCTCGGCTTCCGCCCATGGCTTCCTGTTGCTGCCGAGCAAGCGAGAAATCGAAAACGCGGCCTTGACCGTGTCCGGGCGCTGCAGGATGTCGAGCTCCTGCGCGATGGACGATTTGCGCAGATCGCGAATGACGCGTTCGGCGAGCGTCCGGCTCTTCAGTATCTCGACCTGATTGTTCATCATGGTCTCTTTGGTCATCATCGAGGTAAAATCAAACAGGGATTGACCGACGCTGGATTGATCGACCAGCATCAGACGCACGCTCGCCTCGTAGATGGGCCGCATGGTGAAGGTGAGAATAATCGAGCCGAGGAATATGATGAGAAATGTCACCAGGATGGCATATCGTCCTCGATAAAAAATTCGGATATAATCGCGCCAGGTCACACGGCTGTTTGCACCATTGAGGCCAGCCGGCGCAGCGCTGTTCCCGTTTGGAATGACGGACAAATGTTCATTCATTTTGATCTTTTCTCTATCGCGATGTTATACGTTTTTCAAACCGCTGACATTGCAGCTCTAATCTCTGCCGGCATACCATTGCGCGAGATAGACCGCCTGCACAATCATGGCAATTCGAAAGCCAAGCTCAAAAACCTTGTTGACGAGATGAAATGTCGTTCCCGAAACAACAACCGTATCCCCGGGCCGTAAAACCGGATTTTCTTTGAGATCTCCGGTATCAACAAAATCCTTTACGTCAATATCAATGACAGCGCTCGAATCGCTCTCGGCCGATATTCGAACGACACGAATCCTTTTGATGCGGGCGTCCTCGCGGGGTCCGCCGGCGTAGGAGAGCAGCGACACCAAATCTGTTTCAAGTGGAACCATGTACTGTCCAGGAACGTTCACAAAACCCCAGACATTCACGGCCATCAGCACCTGATCCTGACTGCCGAGAAAATATTGGGCAGCCCGTCCGGCTGCCCCTGCTGAAGACATGCTTTGCGATCTAACTAACTCATTAAATAACAAGAGGCTAAAAAGCAGCAATACTGTAGATGTCAAATACTTTTTCAAGGACTCGTCCTGTTTGGTCAACCAATACTAGCGAAAATTGCAGAGCAAAAATAATACCGAACTTTGCCCGCTCAGCGCATATCGATCGTTTCAGCGCCCTCCGGCGCCTGGTAGCTGAACAGACTGTTGTTCAGCTTGACCTTTGTGTCCATGTTGGTCATTTTGAATTCCGTCGTATTTTCATTCACATCCAGTTGGACAATCCGGTCAATGAGGTTTGATTTCTTGTCGATCCACAACCACAATTGCGGGACAAAGTGTTCTCCGGTCTTTGAGGTGAGCAGGACGCAGTGAGATGTCGCATCGGATTGATCCGCGACCATCCTGGCGTCATACTCGCTCACATACTTGTCCATGAAATTTTTAATAAAGGGATTATCATTGCTCATATTTTCCGCATAGTCAACGATGACCTGATTGTTCATCTTGTTCAGCGTCCACAATATGTCGCCATCCGTGACAATGAGCTGCTCCGGCGTTTCGATGCGAAACTTGTCGCCGGCCTTGGCGCACACGTTTCCTGCCACCGTCTGTCTCTCATTGGTGAGCTTCCAGAAAAAGGTTTGGCTGAAATCGGCGCAGACGTCATCAAGGTCCTGATAGGTTTTTTGCACCTTTTTCAGCAGCTGATCAGCATCCTTGTCGGCGGCCATCGTCATAGAAAAAGCGGCCAGCAGCAATAGCAAAAGCGTCATATATTTTTTCATCATATACCTCTTATTCTAGATAGATTCATCTTCATCTTCACCCTCATCATCATCTTCCTCCACATAGTTCATCGCTTCGAGCTCGGCGGGAGAGATCAGCACGTCGCGCGCCTTGCTCCCTTCAAACGGCCCGACAATGCCGGCTTCCTCGAGCTGATCGATGATGCGCGCCGCGCGCGAATAGCCGACTTTGAGCTTTCGTTGCACGATGGACACAGAGCCTTGGCCGCTGAGGACGACGACCTTCATCGCCTCATCAAAGAGCGGATCTCGCTCGCCGCTCTCCAGGGAATAGCCGTCGACCTCCTCTTCTTCCTCTTTATAGGATGCGAGCGGCAGCTTGGGCAGCTCTTCCTGATGGCGGATGAATTCTATTATCTCTTCAATTTCATTCAGTGAAATATAGGCGTTGTGCAGACGAATCGGTTCCGGACTGGCGGGCGGCAAAAAGAGCATATCGCCTCGGCCCAGCAATTTTTCCGCACCATTCATATCGAGGATGGTGCGCGAGTCAACCTTCGAGGCCACCTGAAAGGCAATGCGGGCGGGAAAGTTCGCTTTGATGACGCCGGTGATCACATCGACCGATGGCCGCTGCGTGGCGAGGATGAGATGAATGCCGACGGCGCGCGACATCTGCGTCAGTCGAGCGATGGGCTCCTCGACATCGCGTGAGGCGCTGGAGGTGAGCATGAGATCCGCCAGTTCGTCCACGATCACGATCATGTAATAGAGCGGCTGCGGATTGTCCTCGCCTTCCGGGGCGAATACGCCTTCGCTGATCCGCTCATTATATTCTTCCAGATTGCGGACGCCGGCTGCCGCCAGCAGGGAGTAGCGTCGCTCCATCTCCAGCTCTACCGATTTGAGCACTTGAATGGCGGATTTTGCATTGGTGGCGACCTTTTGTTTGGCGCCCTCGACATAGGTCAGGTGGTGTTTGAACAACTTGGCATAGTTGGACAATTCGAGCCGCTTTGGATCGATCATCACCATCTGGACCTGGGCGGGCGTCGCCTTGTAGATGAAACTCATGATGATCGTATTTAGGCAGACGCTTTTGCCAGAGCCGGTCGAGCCGGCGACCAACAGGTGCGGCATGACCGCGAGATCGGTGAGGTAAGGTTTGCCCGCGATCGTCTTGCCGAGAGCGATCGTCAGGGGTGATTTGGCCTGCCGGAATTCCGGCGTGTCGATGATCTCGCGCAGATAGACGATCTCCGGCGCAGGATTCGGTATTTCAATGCCGATGGCGGATTTGCCGGGAATGGGCGCGACGATGCGGATGCGCTTCGCCCGCATCACCATGGCCAGGTCATCCGCCAAGGAGATGACCCGCGAGACTCGAATTCCCGGCGCCAGTTCCAGCTCGTACAGGGTTATCACCGGTCCCGGATGAATCTCAATCACCTTTGCGCCGATGCCAAAGTCTTCCAGTTTTTCTTCCAGCAGCTGCGCGTTCATGTGATACGCTTCTTCGCTGATGCCCTCCGTCACAACGGGCGGAGGCGCCAAGAGCTCAAGCGGCGGTCTTTTATATTTTGCATTGTACTCTGAAAACGAAAAGGCCGCAGATGGTTCAACGACATCATCCGGCGGATTTTCATCCGCAGCGATCTCATCGCCCTCCTCGACAGCCTCCTCCTGCGGCCGGGAGAAAGGCGGCGCGGCCGCAGGCGGTGTGAACGGGGTGATCGGAATCCGTTCTCGCTGATTGATAGCGGTCTCCTGCGGAGGATATCCGCGACCGCTCACGATCCTGGGCCTTGAACTCTTTCTTTTCAACGTCGTGCTAAAGAATCCGGACAACCGATAAAATTGTCTTGTCAGGAAAGACTCGATTGACTGCAGCAGATCTGAGAGACTGATCGTCGTCACCAACAGCACGGTCAACAGAATGATGCCGATGAGCACGATGATGGCGCCATATTGGCCGAGGAAGAACAGCAGGATATTGGCGCCGACGCCGCCAAAATAGCCGGAAAAGCTGAACGCCGGCGGTGGGCCGTCGAGTGCGGAGATCGAGTCGTGCAACGCAAAAGCCACTGATATATAAAACGCAAACAGCAGCGCCAGCCCGCTCCAGCGCTTGAGCTGGCGAGTCTCTTTTTGCAAGAGTCGATTCCAGCCCCAGGCAAAAATGATGAACGGCAGGACCAGGATGGGATAACCGATGGTCCAGCGGATGAGCGCGTGCGAAATGTAAACGCCCGCCCATCCGAGCTGGTTATGGATGTGGACGCCCGGCTTGAGATGCGCCGGCGTTTCGGACGGATTGTAGGAATAGAGTGCGACAAAGATGAGGATGCTCATCAAAATGAGCAGAATGCCAAGAATTTCAGGCTCCTTTTGCGGCGAGATGACGATCCTTTTCTGAGCCTTGTTTTTTTGCCTCTGCGGTTTTCTCGTTTTTCGTTTTGGCATTGGCTTTTCTTTTAGATAATCGTTATGCGGCCGTGTGAATAGTGCGGCACAATGCTGCGCGAATCCATGTCAGCGCACAATGTGAGATCGGACTCGTAGCCGATGCTGGTCAAATATTCACCGTGCGGACTCTGACGCAGCAGCTGCTGAATTTTTCCCTGCTGCGCCACTGCGAGTTGTGCGGCGCGCGGTGAAGCCTGGCAGGGCTGAAATTGTCCCGGCGCCCGCCGAACGAGCTGATCGATCAGCAATCCGCAACAAACCGTATCCTCGATGGAATCGTCTCCGTCATTGCCGGCCGCGATGACGCTCACATCCCTTTCCTGCTGCAAAATGAAATCCGCAATGGCCGTCAAATTCAAGAATGACAGGACAACTGTTCTGACGGCCGTCTGTGCATAGACAAGCGCCTTTGTCCCGTTCGTCGTTGTGATGACAATGACCTTGTCCTCTACCCGTTCCCGCGTGTATTCCTGGGGAGAATTGCCAAAGTCAAAACCGTCGATTTTGCGGCCCATTCGTTCGCCGCCGAGAAGGACATCCTGTCGACGAAATGACCTGACAGCAGCCAGCGCCGTTTTGATATCCGTCGCTGGAATGACAGCCTTGCAGCCATTGCCGAGCGCTGTGACGATGGTCGATGTCGCGCGCAACACATCGGCCACGGCCGCTGTCGTTCCCACGATCTCTTGTTCATTCACCTCTGCGCCGGATGGGTAGAATCGTATCCGCTTTCGCACGCGTCATGCGCTCTTGTGATAAAACGGCGTCTTGACAATGTGCGCCGCCATCCTGCGGCCCCGCACATCGATCTGTATGGCTGTCCCGACAGCCGCCGCATCGACGGCGACATAGCCCATGCCAATTCCTTTCTCCAGCATGGGAGAGTGCGTGCCGCTCGTGACAAGGCCCAGCTGGCGATCTCCTTGCCAGATGGTGTAGCCGGTGCGCGGGAACGCGTCATCGTCCATCTGAAAACCGATGAGCTTTCGACTCGGACCGCGCTCTTTCACTTTTTGGATTGCCGTTTTGCCGATGAAATCGCCTTTGTCGAGCTTGGTGATCCAGCCAAGACCCGCTTCGATCGGATTCGTCGTCTCGTCGATATCATGACCATAGAGGCAATACTTCATTTCCAGACGCAGCGTATCGCGCGCGCCCAGACCGATCGGTTCGATATCAAATTCAGCGCCCGCCTGCATGAGCGCCTGCCAGATGTTTTCCGAATGCGCCATCGGAAAACAGAGCTCAAATCCGGATTCACCCGTATAGCCCGTGCGTGAAATGATCATATCCACGCTGTTGACCGTGCCGTCCGCGAGCCAGTAATAAGGAATATCGGCCAACCGGACGTGCGTCAGCTTGGCCAGGGTCAGGTCAGCTTTTGGCCCTTGCAGAGCCAGTAATGACAGTTCATCACTCCTGTTGATCAGTTCGACCTTTGGCAAAAGATGCTGCTGCAGCCAGTTCCAATCCTTTTCAAGGTTCGCCGCATTCACGACCAGCATGTATTGATCGGCAAGACGGTAGACTAGGAGATCATCCACAATGCCGCCATCATCGTAGCACATGGCGGAATATTGCACCTGATTGATCTGCAAGCTGCTGACGTCATTGATGGTAACTTTTTGCAGGAAAGCGAGAGCATCCTCGCCGCGGACGAAAAACTCGCCCATGTGCGACACATCGAACAATCCGACGCTGCTGCGGACGCGCCGGTGCTCCTGCTTTATGCCGGCGTATTGCACTGGCATGAGATAGCCGGCGAATTCGACAAGCTTTGCTCCCAGCTTGGCATGAATTTCATAGAGGGCTGTTTTTTTTAGACTCATTTTTTTCCTGCTTCGGTATCATTCCAGCATACAAAAATAGCACATATTTCAGCGACAGTCAAGCGCAAATTTGAACGGCCTAGTTATAAAAAAAGCTTCTTCCGGAAAATGACTACCTTTAACCACCGAGACCGCAAAGAAGCGCCGAGAAAATCAAAACTTGAAAACACAATAGACTAATTTTGCTTTTTATTGTGATACTTTGTCTTCCTGCGGGATTCCTCCTGTAGGATTCAGTATATTGATCGTTGTTGACCAAAAGAATATGAAAGAAGATCTTAATTTTTCTCTGCGTGCCTCTGCGCCCTCTGCGGTTTATATGTTTTTGGTTGCGGCAAAAGATCGCGCCAAGAACTCGGCGGTCAAGTACGCAAGAGTCGGTCGAGCTTTAAAAGCCGATGAAGGATCATCATCGGCTTTTTCCAGTCTCATTGACCGATGCGGAGGAAATCGTTGATGATGACAAAGACCATGAGCGCCAGCAAAAGCGCCATCCCCACCTGTTGAACAGCCATTTTTATCTTGTTCGAAATCGGCCGTCGGGTGACGCCTTCGATGGTGAGAAGGACGAGATGACCGCCGTCCAGCACCGGAATGGGCAGCAGATTCAACAAGCCAAGGTTGATGCTGAGTATGGCGGCAAATGAGAGGAGGGCAATGAAGCCGCGCTCGGCAACCTCGCCGGTCATCTCGGCGATTTTGATCGGACCGGCGAGCGCTTCTTTTGCCGGAACCTTGCCGCTGAACAGGAGGCCAAAAGATTTGAAAATCATCACCGTCTTGTCGACAGTGTTCAGCGTTCCGTACCAAAAAGATTTCAGCACGCCCACCTTTTGCAGCTCGGTGACAGGAGCAATGCCGATGAGGCCGATCTCATGCAACAGATCTTTCATGGTGGTGACGCTCGCGGACATCTGCTCACCCCCTCTCACCCACTCGATAAAGATCTCCTGTTCCGGCACTTTATGCACGATATTGATGAGGTCCTGCCACATTTCCACGGCCTGACCATCGATTCGGGTGATCCGATCTCCGGGCTGCAGGCCGATTGACGCTGCGGGCGTATCCGGCATGACCTCGCCGACGATCGCATAGTTGGGATCGACGGTCACGCTGATGCCACTGGTCATGACAATGCCGGTGTAGAGCAGCACGGCCAGCAAAATGTTGAACATCGGCCCGGCAAAGATCACCAGAAAACGCGCCCAGATCGGCTTGGACATGAATTCCCACGGTTCTCCCTTCACAGAGCTCTCATCCAGGCTCTCGTCGATCATGCCGGACATCTTGACATAGCCGCCGATCGGAACCGCTGATACGCAATAATCCGTATCGCCTATCTTTTTGCCGAATAATCGCGGCGGGAATCCCACTGAAAATCTCTCGACGCGGATGCCGACCAGCTTCGCCAGGCTAAAGTGGCCCAACTCGTGCACGAGCACGAGCAGCCCCAGGGTGAAGATGAACGGAATTGCGTAAGCGACGATGATATGCCAAACATTTTCCATGATTTATTTCTACACTCCTATTTTATATCCCTTCATGAGACGCGCGAGCGAACGAAAAGATTCAGAGAAATTTCTCATCGCAGCCGGTCGACAAATTCGCGCGCCCAGCGGTCAGCTGAGAGCAGATCCTCGACGGTCGGATGGCTGACGAACGCATGTTTCTCAACGGCGCGCTCGACGATGACGGGGATTCTGTCAAATGTGATCTGCTGCTGCAGAAAACCGGCGACCGCTCTTTCATTCGCCGCATTGAGGACCGCCGGCGCAGTGCCGCCCGCCCGCATCGCGGCGATCGCCAACGCAAGACATCTGAATTTGTCCAGATCGGGCGCAGCAAATGTCAGCTCGCGCAATGTCCGCCAGTCGATGCGCGGAAAATCCGAGCGCTGCCGGCGCGGAAAGGTCAGGGCAAACTGTATCGGAATTCGCATGTCCGGAACGCCGAGTTGCGCCTTGACCGAGCCGTCGACAAAACAGACCATCGAATGGATGATCGACTGCGGATGAATCACGACGCGTATCTGATCGACAGCGACATCGAACAGCCAGCGCGCTTCGATCACCTCGAGCCCTTTGTTCATCATCGTGGCCGAATCAATGGTGATCTTTTTCCCCATGTTCCAGTTGGGGTGGTGCAACGCCTGACTCAGGGTCACGTTTTTTAACTCGGCGGCGGGGGTGGTTCGAAAAGGCCCGCCCGAGGCGGTGAGAATGACCTCTTCGATGTCAGCGTAATTCTCGCCCAGCAAACTCTGAAAAACAGCGCTGTGCTCGCTGTCAATGGGCAACAGCTGAACTCTATTTTCGCGGCTTTTTCGCATGACGATCTGGCCGCCGATGACGAGCGTCTCTTTATTGGCCAGCGCGATGTCGACCTTTTTTTCCAGGGCTTCCAGCGTCGGGACAAAACCCGCGGCGCCGACAACGGCGTTCACAAGCAGGTCAAAGTCATGCGCTCGGACGAGATCGACGAGAGCGGACGGGCCGGTGAAGACGGCTATCTTTAATTTGTCGAGCTCTTTTTTCTCCGCATCAGCTATCGGTCCGGTCACAGCAACGGCTCTGGCCGCATGACGTTTGACCTGCTGCAGGACGACTCCGATATTCCGATGCGTCGAAAGGCCAATGATATCGTATTCTTCCGGCGCCTGATCGACGCAGCTGAGGGTGTTTGCGCCGATGGAGCCGGTCGAGCCGAGGATGATGATTCGCTTTCTAGTCGCCATGAGATACATTTGCCAGAATGGAGAACTTTTTCAACAACTGTCGCGCATGCTGCCATTCTGCGTCGCTGATTTGATCGTGCACGAACTGGATGCCGAGCGTGCGCTGAAATCCGGTCTCTAAGGCGCCCACCAGCGCCGCATAGGTCACTTTTGGACTCTGCTGATTGAGAGAGATCGTGTTATTGCTCATATAGCGCTTGACGCGCTCGCGCCAGGCGTTATTTTTCGCGGCCAGATAATCGGTGACCGCCAGATGCGCATCGCCGAGCAATATGGAGCCATGCTGCAGCACGCTCCCCTGAATCCTGCGCTGGGCGCTGCCGACAAGCTTCCGGCTGCCAATGCCGATCTCGTATTGGACAGAGGAGGCGTAGCACAAAGTGGACAGCTCACCGCGGGCGAAATCTTTCGGCGTCTTGCCGGCGCGATCAAATTCGGCCGGAATGCCGAGCAGCTCGAGCGAAGCGACGAGACACCGGCTGATGACCTCATAGACCGACTGAATATCGTTGCTGAAAAAAGGACTGGACGGCGGCATCGCGACAGCGTAGGTGACCTCGTCGGCGTGTAAAATCGCCCGGCCTCCTGTCGGACGCAAGACGACATCGACGCCCTGCGCACGACATCTCTCGAGATCGACATCGGTTTCTGACTGATGATAGCCGAGTGAAATGGCCCATGGCCGCCAGCCATAGAGTCGCAGCGTTGCAGGAGATCGATTTTCGGCGACCGCTTGCGTCATCGCCATATCCAGAGCCATATTCATGGCCCCGGAGGAGCAGCCGCTATCGATAAAGCGCCATCGCTCATCGTGACATTGACTATTCACCGTGATCGCACTGAACAACTAGATCAAACCCCGTTCCGCCTTGTCAATGAAATCGAGAATATTCTGGATCTCAGGCGTCTCCGGCATCTCTGCCTTTATTTTTTCAACCGCCTGCGACACATTCAGATGGGAACGATAGATGAAACGATATGCTTTTTTCATGGCGCTCATCGACTCGGCCGAAAAGCCGCGCCGTCGTAAACCGATGGAATTGATGCCGCCATATTGCAGCGGTTCGCCCATGGCCAATATGTAGGGCGGCACATCTTTGTGCACGCGAAAGCCACCGCCCACCATGGCGTGCTGGCCGATCCGCGAGAACTGATGAATGCCCGTGAGGCCGCCGA
Source organism: Candidatus Zhuqueibacterota bacterium (assembly GCA_003854995.1). GTDB lineage: Bacteria > Zhuqueibacterota > Zhuqueibacteria > Residuimicrobiales > Krinioviventaceae > Kriniovivens. The sequence goes on along the minus strand of RQOI01000264.1, from coordinate 6,141 downwards.
TGATCGCCTGATCTTCAATGTCGACATGTCCCGCCACTTGCACGCAATTGGCGAGTATGACATTGTCCCCGATGTGACAATCATGCGCCACATGCGCATAGGCCATCAGCAGGCAGTTGGCGCCGACGACGCTCTTGCCGCGCTCGCGCGTACCGCGATTGAGTGTGCAGAACTCGCGAATCGTGGTGTTATCGCCGCTTTCAAACGTCGTCTCCTCGAAACCAAACTTGAGATCCTGCGGAATGGTGGCAACGACAGCGCCTTTATGAATCTTGCAGTTCTTGCCAATCCGCGCCCCATTGGCGATGAGTGCGTGCGAAGCAATGGTCGTCCCGTCTCCAATGACAACATCCGCTTCGATGATGGAAAACGGTCCAACAGTGACAGTGTCGCCAAGCTGCGCCCTGGCGTCGACAAGGGCGGTGGGATGAATAGATGTCAAGTCAATATCCTTTTGTCATTTTCAGCTATTTTGCCGTTCGACGATGGCGGCCATCATTTCCGCTTCGCAGGCGAGCTGATCTCCCACATAAGCGCGGCCGTACATCTTGGCCATGGAACGGCGCAGAGCGCCCATCTCCACCTCGAAACGAATCGAGTCGCCCGGGACAACCATGCGCCGAAATCGCACGTTATCGAGGCCGGTGAAGACGACATACTTTTCTTCCGGATCGTTTTCAGCGTTCAAAAGCAATACGCCACCCACCTGCGCCATCGCTTCAATGATGAGGACGCCCGGCATGATCGGCCGCCCAGGAAAGTGTCCCTGAAAAAACGGCTCATTGACCGTCACGTTCTTAATGCCCACGACATGTTCGCCCGGCACGAGATCCATAATCTTGTCGACGAGCAAAAACGGATAGCGATGCGGCAATATCTTGCTGATGGCCTCGGTGTCCAGAAAGGCGGTCTTGGACGGATCGGACTGGTATTTTTTGCGGATGAGTTTTTTTTCATATTCCTTGCGGATCAATTTGACCAGTTCCGCATTGGCGCCGTGTCCGGAACGCGCGGCCATGACATGCGCCTTGATCGGTACGCCGAGCAACGCGAGATCGCCAATCAGATCGAGGGCTTTGTGGCGAACCGGTTCGTTATAGTAGCGCAGCTCCTTGCCGTTCAAAATGCCATTGGCCGAGAGATGCACGTTTTGATCGATTCCGAACAGTTTGCGCAGATCATCGATCTCCTGGTCATCCATTTCACGGTCGATGATGACGAGCGCATTGTCAATGTTGCCGCCCTGGATGAGCCCGGCCTTCCACAGCTCCTCCACTTCGTGCAAAAAACAGAACGTCCGCGCCGCGGCAAACTCGGTGGCAAACTCTTCCTGCATGGAATACATGGAGGTGTATTGCGTGCCGAGCGCCGGATTTTTATAATCGACCATGAACGTGATGCGAAACTCGTCCGAGGGAAAGACGACGATATCGATCCCTTTGGCCGGATCCGAATAGGTGATCGTCTTGTCGATGATCAAATAATCGCGCAGCGCTTCCTGTTCGATCAGGCCTGCCTTCAGCAGCACCTCGACAAATGGCAGGGCGCTGCCGTCACCAACAGGAGGTTCGTTTCCTTCCACTTCGCAGATGATATTATCGATCTCCAGCCCGCTGATTGCGGCAAGCACATGCTCGACCGTGTGAATTTTGACATCGCCAATGCCGATGGTCGTACCCCGCGAGATATCCAGCACATGCTCGATGTCAGCCTTGATCGCAGGAGAATCGGGCATATCGACTCTCTTGAAGACAATGCCGCTGTTCACCGGGGCGGGTTTAAAACTTATTGACGTCTTGTTTCCCGTATGCAGGCCGATGCCGGAATAGGATGCCACATCCCTGATCGTTTGCTGATTTTTCAGAAAAGCCTCCTCACGACAAACTCTTGTTTTCCGTCATTTCTTTGATCTTTGCTTCCAGCTCTGCTATTTTTTCTTCCAGTTGTCTAAATCGTCGCAGCAGTTCAGGCAATTTGCTCAGACTGGCGAGCTCGCGCATCTCTGTCCGGAACGGCCGCGCCGGGTAGCCGGTGTAGAATTCGCCTTCGGGCACAGATTTTGTCACCCCACCCTGGGCGCCGATTTTCGCGCGATCGCCTATGGCGATGTGGCCGACAAAACCGGCCTGCCCGCCCACCTGTACGTAATTGCCCACTTTGGTGCTGCCTGAGATGCCGGCCTGAGCGGCAAGGGCGGAATGCTGTCCGATCTCTACATTGTGGGCGATTTGAATGAGGTTGTCCAGCTTGGCGCCTTTCTTGATCAGCGTCTCCCCCATTGTCGCGCGATCGATCGTCGTATTCGCACCGATCTCCACGTCATCCTCCAGCACGACAATGCCCATCTGCGGCAGTTTATTAAACACGCCATTCTCAAAGGCGTAGCCAAAACCATCCGAGCCAATGACGACGCCCATGTGAAGAATGCATCTGTTGCCGATCTTGCACTCTTCCCGAATTGTAACATGCGGATAGATCAGGCAGTCGCTGCCAATCTCGACGCGATTGCCAATGAAGACGCCGGGGAAAATCACGGTTCGGTCGCCGATGACGCTGTTCGAACCGATGAAAACGTAGGGGCCGATGGCGATATCGTCACCCAGCGTGACGTTCTCGCCGAGGCAGGCGGTCGCATGCACACCCGGTGCAATTTGCGGCGCCTGCTGATAGAATCGTTGCGCCAATCTGAGAAAGGCAAAATAGGGATTTTTTGACCGCAGCAACGTTTTCGAGGATTTTGGGAAATCCTCGTTCACCAGGATGGCGGATGCCCCTGTGGTCTCACTATATTTGGCATACTTGGGATTGGCGATGAATGACAGCTGACCCGGCTGCGCCTGTTCAATCTTGGCCAATCCGGTTATGACCACAGAATCATCACCATCGACCGTCGCATCAATCCATTTGGCGATCTCTGCTACTGTAATGGTCATGTTTGATTCCTGAAATCCGGCGTTCAGCGGCCTGATGGGCTCTTGGTCGATTCGAGACCCTTCTCCAGCTCTTCGATGACAAATTCGGTGAGGTCGTTGGAGGTATCACTGACATAGACAATATTGCCGGCGACGGTATCGAAGACATAATCATACCGTTCTTCCTGACCCACTTTTTGAATCGCGGCGTTTATCTTGTCGTAAATAGGCTTCATGATCTCTTCCTGCTTGCGGAAGAACTCGCCGTTTTGACCCCATTTTTCATTCTGAAACTGCTGAATTTTCTGATACAAGGCCTGCAGTTCAGCCTGCTTTTCCTGCTGCCGCTCCTCGCTCAACAACAGGCTTTGCGATTCCAGTTGTTGTCCCAGCTCCTGAAATTGCGCCTGCAGTTCGCGGCCTTCCGCTTCCCACTCCTTGTTAATCTTATCGAGCTGCTCCTGGGCGTCTTGCGCTTCCTTATATTGCGCGAGTATCTGCTGCGAGTTGATATAGCCGAACTTTTGCGCCGAGACATCCGCCGATAGGCAGAACAGAAAAATGAGCGCTGCTATGATCATGCAAAAATTCTTTTTCACCGTATCCTCCTGTGAGCTTGATTTTCAAATAAAATACTAAAAATAATAATTTTATACAATATTAAGATGATAATTTTCGGCGTAATGTTTACATGGCAGCGACACGTCGTCCTCAAAAGCTGCGGCCAAAGACAAAGTGCATTTTCCACTTTGGATCCGGATTGCCATACGCGTCAATGCGGTCAAAGCCATAGCCATAATCAAAGCCGATGATGCCGATCATGGGCATGAAGACGCGCGCGCCGATGCCGACGGAGCGTTTCATGGCAAAAGGATTGGCCTGCTGAAAACTGAGCCACGTATTGCCGGCCTCGGCGAATAAAAGTGCAAACACGGTCGGATTGGGCACAATGGGCACGCGTAACTCTGCGGTGTACTTGAGCAGCGCCTTGCCGCCCTCGTCGGCGATCTGCCAGTTTGCCAGCGGATCTTCATAGCCGCGCAGCGGCGTCGAGTTCGACAGGCCATCGCCACCCATGAAAAAATAGTCGGTGTACGGAATATGCGCATTTGCGCCGATCGATTCCATGTAGCCGGCCTGAAAACTGCTGTAAAAGACGAGTTTCCAGAAAGAGGGAGTGAACCAGTCGAGGCGGAATATCCATTTATGATAATCGACATTGCCGCCCAGAAAAGTGCCGGTCAGCTGCGTCGTCAACGACACTTCGGAGCCGGAGGTGGGGAATTCGGGCCGGTCGAGGCTGTTGCGCGAAAAGATTTGCGTCACGCTGCTGCTGATCAGGGGCCATTCTTCGTTGATGATATTGTTCGGATTGGCCGCGATGATATAGGCGTTGAAATCGCTCAACTCCGTCTTGTCAATTCGGTAGATCCAGTCGCCGCGAAAGAAATTATCCGGCCAGTTGAAACGACGACCGAGCCTGAACGACGCGCCGGTGCTCACCTGTCTGTAGCCGATATAGTAGGCATCGCGCTTTGTATCATAAAAACTAAAGCCGGCGAGAGTGGGTGTATCCAGCAGCCACGGCTCAGTGAAGCCTATGTTGAAGGACCGATAGTAGCGGCCGAACGACCAGTCAAAGCTGAGGCGCTGACCATTGCCCAACAGATTGGCCATCGCCACCCCGACGCTGCCGATGAGCCTGTCGCGCTCACTCCAGCCAGCCGACATGTTCGCTGTATCGGTCGATTTCTCTTCGACCTTGAATTCAAGATTGACCTTTTCCTCATCGATCGGTTTCACCCCGGGCTCGACGTTGGCAAAATAGTTGAGCATCCAGACCTCTCGCTGACTTCGCTCCAGCAGCGATTTGTTGAAGGTCTGGCCCGGAATGATGTGCAGCTCGCGGCGGATCACCTTTTCTTTGGTCTTTGTATTGCCCGAGATGAGGATTTCATCAATTTTAGCCTGCTTTCCTTCCTGCATGAGGAATTGGATATCGAGTTGCTGCGGATTCGCCGCATTGACTGTCTCTCGCGGCGTTGCAGAGGCAAAGATATAGCCAAGATCGTAGTAGAGGCCGCCGATGTGCTGGTAGGAGGCCTCATCCAGGCTCTTCTTGCTGTAGACATCCCCTTTTTTGAATCTCAGGTTCGCCGCCAGTTCCTCATCCGTAAAGACCTTGTTGCCGCTGAACGAGATGTCGCCAAAATAGTATTGCGCGCCTTCATTCACGGTTATGTCGATGAACATGTCGTCCTGATCGTCGTTATAGTACACGCTGTCACTGACGATTTCGGCGTCACGATAACCCTCGTTGTTGTAGAACTCGATGATCTTGAGCAGATCCTCTTCATATTTTTCACGATCAAAATCGGCGCTTCGCCACCATTTATCCTCTTTGATCTCTTTGAGCTGCTTGCGGAGCTTGTTATCATTGAAGGCCGTGTTGCCGAAAAACCGGATCCTCTCGACCTGAACCTTTTTGCCTTCGGAGAAGATGAAGCGGACGATCACCCTGTTTGAATCGAGTGTGCCGGGAGTTTGCTCGACATCAATGTCGGCGAGCAAATGGCCCTTTTCTTTATATTTTTCCAGGAGTTTAGTCTTTGATCGGCTGATCGAGGTGGGACTGACAATCTGTCCGGAATAGTAATTGAGGATCTCGTCTATATCATCTTTCTTCAGTTTTTTATGTCCCTGCAGCTCAACTTTTTCCAGTCGCGGATACTCTTGCACCTGAATGGTCAAATAATAACCGTCACCCACCTGTCGGTCGACCAAAAGCTGAATGTCGGAAAAGAGATTCAGCCGCCACAACTTGCGGATGGCGTCCTGCACACCCTCTGCCGACAGGTCAGAGCCGACCATGATGCCGGACTGCATCCGGATCATATTTGCATCGGTGCTGGCGTTGCCCGTCACGGACACGCCCAGCACTTTGATCGTGCGGCCCTGAGCAAAAATGGCTGCGGTGGCGAAGAAAATGAGCAATAACGTCGTGCTGCAAAATCGTGACATAAGTCCAGAGTCCTGAAATGTGCTAGATCATAATTTAGGAAATTTATCCATGGATTCCAACGGAAAATATCCCTTAAAAGTAAAAGGTCAGTTACGGGTAGCCACGTTGACAAAAGCGTATCATAGAAGATAACCACCGAGAACGCCGAGTTCCACAGAGGAAAAACAGACGTTTTTTTCTTCCACAATGGTGCCTGGTGTGAATGTG
>RQOI01000263.1 GCA_003854995.1 Candidatus Zhuqueibacterota bacterium | reverse complement strand
TCCGGCGCTGATCGGACTGGCGTGGTTCCAGTGGAATGACCAGGAGATGTTCGGACGCCGCGACGGCGAGAACTATAACATCGGTCTCGTCGATATCACCGATCGCCCCTATCCGCATCTGGTGGAGGCGATCAAAGCCGTTTCGGCGAACGGCTATGATGTTCACAAAGGAACGCGCGCGCCCTTCTTCAAACAGCTCTATCGCTACGGCGGAGAATTCCCCGATATTTGGGAATAGTCAATTAAAATAGAAAACCGCAGACCGCAAAGAAGCGCCGAGAAAATCAAAACGTGAAAACTCATCTGAAAAAAGATCTTGAAATTTTTCTCTGCGTGGATCGGCGCCCTCTGCGGTTTAGATGTTTTTGGTTGCGGCCAAAGGTCACGCCAAGCATCTTGGTGACTGTTGCCTGGATGAGAATGTCTGCCGTTCAAACCAATCGGTGCTTGCGCAGAAACAGAATGGACAGGCTGCCGGCGAGGAAAAACAGACAGGCCGCGAACAGGAAGGCGGTGCGAAAGGAATAGATATCTTTCATCCAGCCTACGAAAGGCCCAATAACGGTGAAGACGAGTCTTCCCATCATGTTTTTAACCGATAAAACGGTCGCCCGTTTATCCGACGAGATGAGGCGGTTGACATACTCTTTCAGCATCGGCCCGTGAATGCCGCGGACGAAATAAAAGATAAAAAAGGGGGCGATCACCCAGGGCGATTGAATGTATCCGCTCAGGACATAGCCGAGGACGGCGAGCGGCAATAACATGAGCAATGTCCTGGATTGCCCGAGCGATCGTTCGATGCGATAGGCGAGGATTGAAAAAACGCCGACCGAAAAATTGAGCGCCGCCCAGGCCACGCCAAAATAGGCGACCGGCAATCCCACGACATCGAGATAGGGCTGAATGAACCACACCATGGTCAGGGTGGATGAGCCGATGATGGACGAATAGATGATCAGCCATTTGACCTCGCTGTGCTCGTGCAGCGCGAATCGGACAATGCTGAGTATGCCTTTGACGCTGCCCTGGGAGTTGTCAAATTTATGACGTTCCGGTTCGACCAGAGTCATGGACAGCGGAATGGTCAATGCCATGACAAAGAATTCGACATAGAAAGGAAACCGCAAACTCACGGTGGCGAGCAGGCCGCCGGCAATTGCCGCCGCTGTCTCGGAAAAGTTGGCGGCGGATGTCCTTCTGCCCTCGATCTTGGCGTACTCGCCGGCTCGGCCGGTCTCGATGAGCGAATCGTAGATCATCGCCGAATCGGTTCCGGAGATGAAACTGGCGCCGAGCCCCAGCACTAGCTCGGCGATGAGAAACTCCCAGAAACCGGATGAAAGAGAATAGATGCCAAACGCCAGCGTGCTGATGACCGAGCCGATGACTATGGTGCGTTTGCGACCGATCACATCAGAAAAATAGCCGGACGGGATCTCAAAAATGACGACGCCGATCGAAAAGACCGACTGCAGAATCATGATTTTCGTCTGTGACAGGCCATTCTCGTAATAGAAGAGCACGATGATCGGCATGACGAACAACAGCCAGCGCAAGATGACGAG
>RQOI01000262.1 GCA_003854995.1 Candidatus Zhuqueibacterota bacterium | reverse complement strand
GAGTTTGAAGGATAGTGCCAGATTGGCCGACGACCCAGCCTCTGTCCGCATCCACAAAATCCATGGCCAAAAGGGCGTTTTCAGTGCCGCTTTCTCCTTCGATCCAGTTCTCGCCCCCGTCTTTCGTCTGGATGACGATGCCATTATGCCCAACGGCGCAGCCATGCATCAGATCGGAAAATCGTCCAGCTTCCAGGACAGCCAGTGTGCCTTTGCTCTGCACGGTCCAGGTCTCGCCAAAATCGATAGAGTTGATGATCGTGCCGCCGCTGCCGACCGCCCAGCCCACGCCCGAAGCTGTGAAGCTGATATCCCATATGGTGCTGAACGTCCCGGTATCTTTTATTTGCCAGTTTTCTCCGCCGTCAAGGGTCTTCAGCACCAGACCGCCGCCACCGATGACAAAGCCGGTGTCGGCGTTTAAAAATGAAGAAGAAAAAAAGATGTTTTCAGCGTCACTGGTCAGGATCGTCCAGGTCTCGCCGCCGTTGCGCGTTCGCAAGATCGTGCTGTTTTCTCCGGTCGCATAGCCGATGTTTTCATCGACAAAATTCACGCTCCACAGCCAGCTGTTTACGCCGCTCTTTTGTGCAAGCCAGTTATCGCCGCCGTCCGTCGTTTTATAGATTCTGCCGCCAGTGCCGACCGCGTAACCGATCTGCGAGGTCACAAAGTAGATATCGAGCAAATACTGCACACCGCTGCAGCTCTGCTTTGTCCAGCTTTTGCCGCCGTCTTCCGTCCTGATCACCTGTCCGCCGCCGCCGGCCGCCCAGCCCCTCTGGCCGTCAAAAAAGTGGGTGCAGATGAGAATGGCTGATGGCAGCACATATTGCTCCCAATTCATGCCTCCGTCGATTGTCCTGAACACGAATCCTCTGCCGTTCGTCGGATCAAATCCAGCCATCCAGCCTCTGTTCATATCGATGAAATGCGCGCGATAGATCTCGGCATTGATCACAGAGGGATTTTGAACATTCTCCCAGTCCATATTATTTTCAGTTTTCACCGCATGGCCGGAGAGGTCGATGCCGAGGGCGCTGTCCGGATTGAAGGCGAATATATTTCTGATTTCTGCGCCATGCGGATAGGGATTTTGCCATTCCCACCTTCCCTGGGCGAACAGGTTGGTGCACAGGAGCATGTACGAAAAAATATGTATGGTCTTTGGCATTGGCAGACTCTTTCATTGAATGAGCAACATTTTTCGGGTCAAAGTCTGTGTAGCCACCCTGAGCTGATAGGTGTATACGCCGGACGGTACACGAACGCCGAAATGATCGGTCCCATCCCAGATGACGGACCGACGGCCGGGGGATTGAAATTCATCCAGCACGGTTTTCACTTCCTGCCCCAGCGAATTATAGACTTTGAGCGTGATATGCGAATGAACCGCAGAACTGTATTGAATGGTCGTCACAGGATTGAACGGATTCGGAAAATTCTGCTCTAAAACATACGCAGCAGGAGGCTGATTGTCCATCGCGAGAGTGGTCATTGCGTGCAATTTTTCGACATTTTCATCGATCCATGCGAAGCGCGCCTCGGTCCATTCTTTCAGATGCTCGATCTCCTCTTCCCAGCTATCGCCGATGAAGAAATTCGGCCAGACATATTGTCCCAGAATCGGCCAGACGAGAAAATTTCGTCGTTGGGCTTCATCGAGAGTATCGGCAACAGCGTCGATATAGTTCAACAGCGCGTCCGTTTGCAATACGTTCTGTCGCAGCGCACGCCATCTCTCGGTAAACCTGGACCTGAATGTCGCATCGTTCCAGATGATCTCCATCCAGAACGGCGGCGGATAATCACCTTTTGTCCGTTGGAACAGAGTCTCAATGTTCCAGTTTTCGACGCGGGCGCCATCATAATAATAGGAATTGGCAAAGGCGAGATTAAAGTCCCACACCGGTCCGAGCGTGAGAAGCCCGCCCTTTGAATCGCGGTCCTTGTACATGAACGTGCTGAGCCGATAGCCATCGACGTTTTTGCTGATCTCGTTTATGATGCAGAAATCGACAAAGGCATCGATATTTAAGTATTTGGCATAGCCCGTATCCGGATCGGCGTACCCGGGACTATCGATGATCCTTTCGAATGCATCCATAAAGTTTTTGATGTACTCTTTTTGGACGTCCAGGATGTCGTCCGGTTTGGGATAGTGGTATTGGTAATTTGTCCTCTTGGCCGAGCGCCAGCCGCCGATTTGTTCTCCATCGGTTTTATCGATTTTGATGATATAGCCGCCGGTGAGGTCATCGCCGGCAACATCGGCGGAATCGAGCGCGGCAATATCGACTCGGTTCTTGTCCCGTTTGAGCTTTTCCATCAGCACATAGACGCCCGTATATTGCCCATTCAGCCAGACTTCACAGAGCCGCGTTCTCGAGGCGTAGCGTCCCATGTCGTTTGCAATTTTATAGGTCAAAATATTGCGCATGAGCGTCTTGTCGCTCCACGGATTATGCAGAATCCAGTCATTTTCCGCCGGCATGCCGAGCAGCGACACGTTCTGATCGCCACCCAGGGAATCATGCGTTTCAAAGCGGTACGGTTTCTTCGGCCATTCCTGCGAGGTCGATCCCCGCAGTTCAATGCCGATTTCGCCGTCGTAGTGAAAGGTCGAATCGGTCAGATAATTTCTTTTTCCGCTCCCATTATGAATGATTTGCAGATCCGCCGGGATGCGTCGCTGATCAATGATCTCCTCGCCATGCGTATCAATGATGAGAATCGCCAAGTTGGAAGAGGAAAAATCAATCTCCTGATTTTGTGCATGACCGACAAGACAGATCATCTGGATGAACAGGAAAGAGAATATAAAGACCTTTGGGCTCTTCACTTTCATTTCAATTCCTTACAGGGAAAGATAGACTCTGATATCTTGTGACTTGATTGTTTAAAAGCTATTACGGCTTATCCTTCATAAAGTTTTAAAATTATTTCTCATCCGGATCGCAGAATTTGTTTGAATATCCCGATTCCATTTTCTATTATGTACATTGACTGTTGTGGCAAAAAGATGAGGGGGATGAATTCGCAGACCGGAGGTTATTAGTGAAAAAATTCATAAAGGATATTCTCATGATACTCTTTGCAGCAGGACTGACTGTCGCGCACGCGCAAAATGAGTTCATCAAGCCGGGAGACAATCTCATCGTCGAAGGCGTGCCGGACATCCCGGCCGCGCTGGCGGCGGAGATCGGCCGCTACACCGAGTTTCGCTCTGCCGCGCTCGCGAGCTGGCATCCGACGCGCCGCGAAATGCTCATCACCACCCGTTTTGCCGAGACAAATCAGATCCACCTGGTCAAGTGTCCCGGCGGGGCGCGCACGCAACTCACCTTTTTCCCCGACGGCGCGAGCGGAGCGAGCTATCAGCCGACCAGGGGCGACTATTTTGTCTTCAGCAGTGCGGTCGGCGGTGACGAACAGTATCAGAAATACTGCTACGATTTTGCCAGCGGCGCAGTGACGCTGCTGACCGACGGTGCCTCGCGAAACACGGGTGGCGTCTGGTCCAGCAAAGGGGATAGCTATGCCTATCAGTCGACGCGGCGCAATGGCAGAGACGTCGACATCTGGATCATGCACCCCGATCCATATAAAGATCACCTGCTCGCCGAACTCTCAGGCGGCGGCTGGGCTGCCATCGACTTTTCTCCCGATGACCGACAGTTGCTGGTCAGTGAATACATCTCGATCAACGAGAGCTATCTCTGGCTGATGGACGCTGCGACGGGCGAAAAGACGCTCATCACGCCCAAGGGCGAAGAAAAGGTCTCCTACGGCCGAGCGCAGTTCAGCAGGGATGGCAAAGGCCTCTATGCCACGACCGACCGCGATGCGGAATTTCGCCGGCTCGCATATATTGATCTGGCGACAAAGGAGCATTTTTATCTGACGGACGCGATCGACTGGGATGTGGAGTATTTCGCCCTGTCGTGGGATGGCAAGACGATAGCTTTTGTGACGAACGAGGACGGCCTGAGCGTCCTGCATTTGTATGACGTTGAGAATCGCCGCGAGCTGCCCGCGCCAGAATTGCCGGCCGGCATCTTGGGCTCGCTCGAATGGCACCGCAACAACTGTGATCTGGGTTTTGCCTTGCAGTCATCCCGCAGCAGTTACGATGTCCATTCGCTCAACGTGAAAACCGGCGTCATCGAGCGCTGGACCGAGAGCGAAACCGGCATCAACACTGCGGATTTCTCGCCGCCGCAGGTCGTGCGCTGGCCGTCCTTTGATGGCAGGATGATCTCCGGTCTCTATTACAGGCCGCCGGCGCAGTTCATTGGCAGGCGACCCGTCATCATCGACATCCACGGCGGCCCCGAAGGTCAGGCGCGGCCGGGATTCCAGCGAGAGGACAATTACTTCATCCATGAGCTGGGAATCGCCATCATCCAGCCGAACGTGCGCGGCTCATCTGGTTATGGCAAGACTTTTCTCAAGTTGGACAATGGTTTTTTAAGACAAGATTCATATAAGGATATCGCCGCTCTGCTCGACTGGATCGCAACGCGTCCGGATCTGGATGCCGAGCGCATCATGGTCACGGGCGGCAGCTATGGCGGGCATATGACCCTCGCCATTGCGGCTTTTTATCCTGACCGCATTCGCTGCGCCCTCGACGTCGTCGGCATATCGAGTCTGGTGACCTTTTTGGAAAACACCTCGGCTTATCGCCGCGATTTGCGGCGCGTCGAGTATGGCGATGAGCGCGATCCGGCGATGCGCGAGTTTCTCGACCGCATCGCGCCGCTCAACCACGCCGATCAAATCACCAAGCCGCTCTTTGTCGTGCAGGGCGGCAATGATCCGAGAGTGCCCCTCAGCGAAGCCGAACAGATCGTTCGAACAGTGCGCAAAAACGGCACGCCCGTGTGGTACCTGATGGCCAGGGACGAAGGTCACGGTTTTGCCAAAAAGAAGAACCGCGATTTTCTCCTCTACGCCACTGCTCTGTTCATCAAAGAGCACCTGTTGAATGAATAGACCGCTGTCCGCGAACGCTGCACGGGAGCGGGCGCCAGAGAGGTTTTTATGATTCATCCGGAAGATGGATACTTGAATCGTCATGATTACCATTATATTTTTTGGCTCTATAACGAAACGAGTGGGTAAAAGCAAACCACCGAGTTCGACGAGAACACAAAGCTATATGTCATTTCGATCTATTCAATGTTGATGAAAATAAACCAGTGCAAAAATTGAATCATTCGAAAAAGTGAAAATAACTGACACATATCACCCATTATTCTTCTTGATTTTTGTGTTCAAGGTGGCTGGCTTTAAATTCTAAAGGAATGATTTTGGGTCTGGGACCATATAGAAATTTAAGGCTTTTCATCTATTGCTTTTAAACTACTCACAATGATCATCTTTTGCCCTTTTAATGAGTAGATGCTTGAAGAGTGGGTATGTAAAAAGGGCTGATGAGTACTCTAAATTTTATATTTCTGTGATCTTGGCGTCCTCTGTGGTTTAATAAATTATCGCCCACTCGATTCGTTATAGAGCCCAGAAAACTTTATTTTTTATGTTGATTCATTTCAAGTCGATGTTTCTTTGTGTCTTTGTATTTTCGTGTGAGGTTTTTCTGAATAATCCAGTTAAAAAGACAGGAGTGGCTATGAAGCCTATGATTTTCCCCATGCTCCTTTGCATGGCTTTTACCTCGCTCTCCGCACAAGCCTATGATCCATTCATCGTTGATCTGATGGCTCAGGTCAGCCTCGACTCTCTCCTGGCGACGGTCCGCATTTTGTCGGGTGAAGAGGCGGTTCAGCTTGGCGATTCGACGGTCGTCATTCAGCATCGAGTGGACTATTGGGGCAACGATCTGGCCGCAGAGTTCGTAGGGGGTAAACTGGCCAGTTATGGACTGGCTGTGGAGAGCCAGGTTTACAGCGACTATGGCAGAAATATCTACGCGCAGCAAGTCGGCATCCTCGATGACGATCGCCATTTTATCCTGTGCGCCCATTATGATGCGGTTGATTACCACTGCGCCGATGATAATGCCAGCGGCGTTGCGGCCGTCCTGGAGGTGGCCAGGATTCTGTCGCACTATACTCCAAACTATACGGTTGTCTATGCGTTATGGGATGAAGAGGAAATCGGCCTGCTGGGGAGCAGCTTTTATGCGCACCAGGCCAGAGCTCACAATCTCGATATTCAGGGGGTGTTGAATTTGGAAATGTTCGGCTGGGATAGCGATGACGATGGCGCGATCGATATTCACAGCTGCGAGGTCGGGAAGTCGCGGGCTCTGGCACAGCTGCTCGTGACCATCGATTCGCTGTACGCCTTGCCGCTGCAGCCGGTCATTCATGATCCGGGGAGCCCGGACAGCGATCACGGCGCTTTCTGGGAACAGGGATTCGGCGCGATCGTATTTGGTGAGGCGTACTGGGCGGACGATTTCAATCCCTATTACCACAGCAGCCAGGATCGAATCGATAAATTCAACACCGCCTATTTTCTGCACTTGACAAAACTGACGGTCGCCGCGATAGCGGCGCTCGCATATGAAAATCCGGAAATCACCGCCGTGCCGAATGAGGCGCTGTCTGTCCCGGAGACTCTGGTTCTCAAAAATTATCCCAATCCTTTCAATGCATCGACGGTCATTCAGTATCGACTGCCAGAGGATGAGCATGTGGTTTTAACCATTTGCAGCAGCCTTGGGGTGGAAGTGGTCGAGTTACTGCAGGGCTTTCAACGAGCGGGCAATTATGAAATTCGTTTTACGGCAGCGGACCTGCCCAGCGGCGTTTACTTTGCGACCCTGAGGACTCGAACTCGCGTGCAGAGTCAAAAGATTATTCTGCTAAAATAGAGGAACTATAGCAGTGAAATTTGAATAATCACCTTGTTTTTTTTAAATTTTTATATTATTTACACGCAGTTGTCAAAAAGGAACCGTAGAGTATCGGATGGAATTTCATCGAGACAGGCCCTTGCTGAAAAAGCTGTGAAATAGGGGAGTGGACCATGAAATCGAAATTCAGATTGCTCGCAGCGAATTGTACGTTGTGTATGGTGCTGAGCGTGTCAGCAGCTTTTTCGAACGATTCTCCGGCAGATCACTATTATCAAAAAGGGGCAAGCGCGCTCTATCGAGTCTATTTGGATAGCGCCCGCACGTGTTTTCAAAATGCCCTCCGTCTTTATAGTCGCGAGCCCGAAACGGCTAAAAAGTGGGACAAGATCGTCGGCTGCTGGAATGCGCTCGGAGACATCCATCGGCAATATACCGATTTCGACTCGGCCAAAGTCTACCTTCGACAGGGGCTGAGGATCGCCAGGGACCGCCTTAAAACGCATCACCCTGGAGCGGCAAAATGTTATCTTGATCTGGGATTGGTGTATGAAAATCTCGGAAGGTTTGAAGAGGCGCGCCATTGTTTTGAAAAAGCGCTGCGGATAAGGAAAAAACTGTACGGAGATAAACACCTCGATATTGCTGAAGTTTTAGCCCGTTTAGGCCGAATAGATTTTTATGAGAACAAATCAGAAATCGGTGCAAAGCGAGTATGGGATGCTCACAATATGCGGCTGGAATTGGTCGGCGAGAACGACTTGAGCGTCGCTTCCAGTTATATCACTATTTCGGCAGTTTATGTAGATCATGACATGCCGATGTATCGTGATTGCGGGCAAAAGGCGCTCAATTTGTGTCTCAAGCTGTTCGGGGAAAGACATCCGATCATCATTAGCGCCAATAACAATCTGGCGGTTTATTCGGTTTTCATTCAGGACTTTAAAGCCGCCAGAGACTATCTTTTACAAAATGACCGTTTGATCAGCGAAATCTATGGCAAAAATGCCTTTCAACTCATTGGCAACAATACCAACCTTGCAGGCGCATATTGCGCTTTAAATGACTATGAACGGGCAGTCGACTATCATAAAAAGGTTCAGAAAATTCTTCTGGATCGATATGGGGAAAATGTATGGTACGCAAACAGTCTCAATTACCTGGGTGGGGTGTATGCTCTCAAAGGAGATTATGAGGAAGCACTTGAATATTACCAAAAGTCATTTGACGCCCATATCAAGCTCGGCGTGCCTATCCCGAATCAATTGCGGCTTCTCTATGACGTAAAAGCTGCGTTGTATCTCAAGATCAGGGATTATCCGAATGCTCTCCAGACAACGCAAAAGCTGCTGAGTTTCCTTTGCCCTTCCATAAAAGAGAAGAACATTCATGGCTTTCCCAGCAACCGCGAGCTGACGGCGGACGAGGCTTTGGTCGATGTCTTTGCTTATCGCGGACAAGTTTTTCGTGAATATCTTTATGCCCAAAGCCTTGACCGGCGTGATCTTGACTTTTCCCTGAAGAATTACGAAGCCGCTGTTGCCGTTTTAGATCAACTGCAGGCTAAACAGGCTGAAGACATTTCCCGCATTATGAATGGCGAAAAGACCAACGAGGTCTGCAACGGCGCTCTGATGACGGCATGGCGGCTTTATGAGTTAGAGTCGAGTCCGTCGAATCGAGAAAAGCTTCATTTTTTCATGGAAAAAGCGAAATGCGCCGCGCTTGCCTATGCGGTTCACGATGAACAGGCGAGGCGTTCGTCCGGCATCCCCGATAGCCTGTTGCGGCAAGCAACAGTCCGCCAAGCCCGATTGGCGCAGCTCAAAACGGATATTCACATAGAATCAGCCAAAATGTCCGAGCGCGACAGCCTGAAATTATTCGAACTGCACGATGACTATTTCCTCGAGTCGCAGGCGTATCAGAAACTGGTCGACCATTTTGAAAGACAATATCCGCGCTACCACAGGCTCAAATATGGCGTGAGCGTTCCCACGATTGCGCAAATTCAGGATCGTCTGGACGGGCAAACCGCAGTGCTCGAATATTATATCGGCGATAGCCTGCTGTACTCTCTGTGCAGCTCCCGCTCGTTCGTCACCGTAGCTGTCGCCCCGATAGACACGGCTTTCAGTCACATGTGCGAGGATTTTGCAGCAAGCATCAAAGCCGATCGAACGACGCGGTTTCGACGGTTGTCCGTGCTCCTCCATGAGCAGCTCATCGCGCCGCATGAACATCATTTGCTGAACAAAGCACGGCTGGTCGTCATTCCCCATGGAGCGCTGACGCGCATGCCCTTTGAAGCTCTGACGGACGGAAACGACCGCTATTTGATCGAACGGTTCGCCATCTCGTACCATCTGTCGGCAACTCTTTTTCATGCTTCACATGAACGCAATTTGGCACGCCGGACCGCCGATGACAAACCTTTCCTCGGCTTGGCGCCGGTTTTTCGACAAAACAGCGCCGGCAATCGAATCGTCCGGAAAGAGATGTTCAACGATTATCTGGCCTCGTTGGCCAGTTATTATTCGATCATCACCCGCGACGGCGAGCACTATACCGAACTGCCTTTTTCGCGCCGAGAAGTTCAGCGCATTGCCGACGAATTTCGCCGGCGCAATCTTCCGGTGATCAACTATTTTGATAATCAGGCCAGCGAAGAGCATTTCAAACTGGACGCGCAGCGTGCTCGATATGTGCATCTCGCCACGCACAGCTTTGTCAACGAAAAGGAGCCTTCGCTGTCGGGGATCGCCTTTTATCAACCGGCAGAACAAGTTGCTGATCTGGAGGACGGCGTGCTCTATGCCGAAGAGATATACAGCCTGAAACTCGACGCCGATTTGATGGTGCTCAGCAGTTGCGAAAGCGGCATCGGCAAATTGATGAAAAGCGAAGGAATGCTGGGCTTTACGCGCGGATTTTTCTACGCCGGCGCGCGCAATATTCTGGTTTCGCTCTGGAAGGTCGATGATCGCAGAACCGGTGAGCTGATGGTAGAATTTTATCACCGTTCGCTGGCAGGCGCCGGCTATGCAGAGGCTCTGCGGGCTGCCAAACTCGTGATGTTGCGCAATCCCAAAACCGCCAAGCCGCTTTTTTGGAGCGGTTTCGTGCTCATCGGACAATAAGGCGGCGGACAGATCATTTTTTCAAAATGAACTTGCCGGTGTATAGCCAATCACCGTTGTGCAGCAGTTTCCAATAGTAAAGCCCGTCTGCAAGCGGAATGTCGAGGGCGTCGCCGCTTTGCAGATTTGATGCGCTGAATACCTCCTCGCCGCGGGGATTGATGACGACTGCTTCGAACGGCTCCGCTAATTCGCTTTCCCACGAAAAATGAATCGATTGATTGACGTGAGCGCCAATTTCTGGTACTATTGCTTTCACAGTTGGGCCGCGCAGGGTTCTGGCTCCCAATTGCTGCTCCAAATCGGGGTTGGTGTCATAGCCTGGGCGATTGATGAGGAGAATGACCAACACGGCCGTCGCGGCGGCAACGGCCCACTTTGCGGATTTGTGTGAGAATAGAGCGGCTGCCCATTCTCGAGCAGACTCGGATAGATTCCTGCGCTTGAGGTCAAACGACTCTTCGTCTGCTTGCGCCACTATTCGCGCGGCATCTTTGCGCGTCTGCTCGCGCTCCCTGACGCGCTCAAAAAAATCCCGATCCTTCAAGCAGCGCATTTCAAACGCCGTGCTTTCATCTTCCGGCATCAAGTCGTCTAAATATCGGTCAATATATTTTTCTTCATTGAAC
Source organism: Candidatus Zhuqueibacterota bacterium (assembly GCA_003854995.1). GTDB lineage: Bacteria > Zhuqueibacterota > Zhuqueibacteria > Residuimicrobiales > Krinioviventaceae > Kriniovivens. The sequence goes on along the minus strand of RQOI01000262.1, from coordinate 609 downwards.
ATGTTCAATTTTCCAATCGCGTGCGGACCGTTTCGAGGCCGCTTTCATTTTGTAATTAGTCGCTATCGCCGAAATCTTTAAATCTGCGTTTGAGCAGGCTGATCGCATAGCTTTTCAGATTGCTCACTTTTTGTTCAGAACAACCCAGAATTTTAGCTGCCTCTTGTATTCGCAATCCCTTATAAACCGTCAAGTAAATCACCCGTCGGTAACGTATCGGCAATGCGCGAACAGTCGCTCTGATCAGCAGCTTTTTATCTTTTTGATCCAGAGTCGAATCCGGCGGTGGATCAGGATCAATAAGGGATGGCTGCAGATCAATCTGTTCTGTATTGGCCAATCGATGCTTTTTGAAATAATCGAGCAGTTTGAACTTGATCGTGGTGTGCAGAAAGGCGGCGATGCTGCCTTTACCGGCGTCATACTCGCCGGCGCGTATGCGCGCAAACAACGCGACAAAAATCTCCTGCCGAACATCCTGCCAATCGGCATTGTCCCAACCGATGCGTCGCCGCACGAAAAAAGCAACCTGTTCGGCAAAGTCATCGAACAGTCTATTTTCCGCTTCCAGATCGCCCGCCACGATGCGTTCGATGAGATTTATCGAGT
>RQOI01000261.1 GCA_003854995.1 Candidatus Zhuqueibacterota bacterium | reverse complement strand
GCCTCCGCCCTCGCCTACAAGAGCTTTCAGATAGCAAGAGAAGGTAAAATCATCAAAGGATTGAGTTTGGCTTTGCAGGCAGTGAACAGACTGGACGAGATTGTCGCGCAGGACAGCTCTTTTTATGACGCCTATCTGGGCACTGGAAGTTATCTCTACTGGCGCAGCTATTTGACGCGTCACCTGGCCTGGTTGCCATTTTTTCATGACCAGCGCGCAACTGGAATTGCACAAATTGAAAAGGCTTGCCACAACGGCCTACTCTCTCGCTGGGCAGCGCTGTCAAATCTGGCCTGGATTTACATTCAGGAAAAAGATTACGACAAAGCCATAGAGTGCGCCCAACACGGTCTGAACTCTTTCCCGACCAGTCGCTTTTTTCTTTGGCCCCTGGGAGATGCACAATTCCACAAAAAAGACTTTGCAGCGGCACTGGCGACCTATTCGGCCTTGCTGAAATCCGTCATTGCCGAAAAACACAACAATGGTTACAACGAAACCGTCCTGAATCTGAAAATTGCGACTTGCCATTTTGAATTGGGTGATCTCGTCACCGCTCAACAATATGCTCAACGTGTGCGCACCATTGCAGCGGCCGGGGAGGTGAAGAAAAGGCTGAAAGAAAAGTACGCGGCTGCAGACCATCTGCTGGATCGAATCAGACATTCCGACGAATAAGATTCAGCCGCAGGAAAATCTCGGTCGCGAACACGAGGACGCACCAGAGCGGGATCAACCTCAACGGGCCTTCCGGCCAGAACAGACCGATTTCAAATGATCTCCAGGAGAACGGAAAAAGCCAGAGATATCCTATGGGTGACAAGTCGAAAGAGTCGATTGCGCCAGATCATCTGTCCAGGACGCCGTTAAAGACGTCTTTTATTGTTCGCAAAAGCACGGGATGCAATTTTCCATTCGATGCAATGGTATTGCCGGTTTCCAGCATGCTTTCGCCGCCGTCAAAATCGGTCATTTGTCCACCAGCTTGCGCCAAAATGATGCAAGCTGCAGCGATATCCCAGGCGTGCAGGCCGAGCTCCCAGAAACCATCAAAGCGCCCGCAGGCGACATAGCAGAGATCGATGGCAGCGGAACCGGCACGACGAATTCCGCTCACCTGCAGAAAAAGCCGCTTGAAGGATTCCTGGTAGAGATCGAGATGTTCTTTCATGCGAAAAGGATAGCCCGTCGCCAGCAGCGCCAGCTCGGGCTGCTCGAGCGACGAAACCCGAATGGTTCGGCCATTTAGAAAGGCGCCCTCACCCTTTTCAGCATAAAACAACTCATCGCGCGTCGGATCATAAACGACGCCCAGGATGATGTCGCCTTTATATTGCACGCCGATGGAGACGGAAAAAATCGGCACGCCATGGATATAATTGGTTGTGCCATCGAGAGGATCGATGATCCAGCGATAACCGCCAGCAGCCTGCCGCAGAGACTCTTCAGCATAAATTTTGTGATCAGGGAAATGATCGTAGATGATATTTATGATGCACTCTTCCGACTTTTTATCCACGGTCGTGACGAAATCAGACCTGGATTTTGTTTCTATATCCGCACGCGTCAATGTGCCCACGTTCGCCATGATAATATCGCCTGCCGCGCGGGCGGCTTTGATCGCAACCCGGCCCAGTTCATTCTGTCGCTTCATCCTTCACCTCCGGTTGCCCCTTCAAATCGATCACCGTCACGCCGGAATCACCTTCATTCCAGTATCCCAATCGAAAACTGACGACCTGCGGATGGCTTTGCAGATGATGACCGACATGGCGGCGCAGCACCCCGCTGCCTTTGCCATGAATGATATTGACCGTATGAAAACCCGCTAAAAGCGCCTGATCGAGAAATTGATCCAGAGCAATGATCGCCTCCTCTCCGGACATGCCGCGGATGTCCAGTTCTCTGCTATATCGTTTATCCCCTTGGACATTGAAACGGACACGCGCTATTGGCTGACGCTTTTGCTGACTTTTACAGAGCTCTTCTGCGGACACATAGGCCTTGATGCCGCCAGTGAACTGCACCAGGACGCGGCCCTTCTTATCAATGTCGCCGATCACCTGGCCACTGCCACCGGTGCTCTGCCAGATGACATCATCGCCTTTTGCGATGGGCTCTTGACGATCCGTCGGCCTGGATTCAATTTGGATGGTCGTCCCCAGCTCGCTGATTTTTTCTTTCTGCAGCTGCAGTTTTTCGCGCGATTTTTTCACAGACTCTTTTTCTGCGTTCGCCTCACGAATTTCCCGGATGACTCCTTCCACAGCCGCATTGGACTCTCGCAGCAAGACCTCTGCTTCCTGCACTGCACGCCGCTTTATCTCATTTGTCTCTTTGTCCAGCGTTTCCTTGCGCTCTGCGTATAATTTCGCCAATCCTCTATAACGGACCTCTTCTCTGCTCGCCTCTTTCTCGAGTTGAGTGTATTTCTGAACTCGCTCTTCCAACTCGAGGATCAGACCTTCCAGTCTGTTTTTGTATGATCCAACCAGGAGCCGCGCGCGTGCAGTCAGAGCACTTGGCAAACCCATACGTTGCGCAATTTCAAACGCATAGCTGGATCCGGGAATGCCGGTTCGAAATCGATAGGTCGGCTGCAAAGAGTCGACGTCGAACTCGAGAGAAGCGTTCTCAACGCCTTCGGTTTCAAACGCAAATGCTTTCAATGAGCCTTGATGGGTGGTGACAAGGGACAGTGTCTGGCGATTCGTCAGGTGTTCGAGCAGAGCAATCGCCAGTGCAGTGCCTTCATCCGGATCAGTGCCGGCGCCGATTTCGTCGATGAGCACCAGTGAGCGCTCATCAGCACTTTCCGCGATCTCTTTGAGCGCCTGCAGATGCGATGAAAAAGTCGACAGGTCATTTTCCAGTGACTGCTGATCGCCGATATTGGCGAATATCCTGGTCAACAGACCGATTCGCGAGTGCGGTTGAGCGGGAATGTGAAGTCCGCACTGCGTCATCAGCGTCAGCAAGCCGACTGTTTTCAGCGCCACGGTCTTGCCGCCGGCATTGGGCCCGCTGATGATGAGTGTATGATTTTTTTCACCCAATTCAATATCGAGGGGTATGACACTTTTCCCCATCCGCAGGAAGAGCAGCGGATGAAATGCCTGGCTGAGAGAGATGACCGGCTGGTCGCAGAGCATTGGCTGGGCAGCATTAAGCTCTTGTGAAAGCCTTGTCTTGGCAAACAGGAAATCGAGATCACCGTACAGGTCGAGATTTCGTTCAAGAGCCGCGTGCTCAGCTCGAACATCGTCGGTCAAGCGGCGCAGAATGCGTTCGATCTCTTTCTGTTCCTCTGCCTGCAGCTCGCGGATGCGATTATTATCCTCGACCACACTGAGAGGTTCAATGAAAAAGCTCGAACCTGTGGCCGATTGATCGTGCACCAGACCCTTCACCTGTCTCCTGAACTCATCCTTGACCACGAGTACCAGCCTGCCATTCCGGACAGAGATCAGATTTTCCTGCAGCATGCCTCTTTCAGAATAGTTTTTCTGCAGGGTTTCCATCTTTTTACGCGCGGAGAGGTGGGCGCGTTCAATATTCTTCCGTATAGAGGCCAGCTCACGGCTTGCACTGTTCTTCACCTCGCGGGTGACAAGGTCAATGCAGGCATCGATCTTTTCTTCCAGATTTTTGCGCGGCATCAGCTCGGAGGTGACGAGTTTCAAGGTGGGAATCCCGCTGCGATCGGCAAAATAGGCGGCCAGCCGTCGAATGATGAGGAGAAAATGCAGCAGGTGCGCGAGCTCGTCGGGCTGCAGCATACTGCTGATGACCCGACTTTTCCTCAAGACCGGGCGTATATCAGCAATTTCATCGAGGGGTGGTGATTGATCATAATCGACAAGAGAGCGGAATTCAGTGATCAGAGTTTGTGATTTTTCTATCTCGGCGAGCGTTGTGGCCGGCTGCATGGCCTGCGTCCTCTCTTTGCCGAAGCAGGAGACAGTCAGGTCAGCGAGATGATCACAGAGGACATCAAACTCCAATGTTTCATAGAGAGAGGCCAAAACAACTCTTCAATCTCTTCTTGATAATAATTTAGATTCGTTGCGAAAGGTGCGTCAGCCCAGTGCTTCCAAAACATCCTTTACATTCGGAATTTTTTCACTCGTCAGATGCACAACCTGTCTGGAAAAGTCTTTGATATGCGGATAAAGCATGGCATCCTGCGTATATTTGTTCATCGCGGAATCCAGGTCTGTCCTGGATAGCAGCAGCAGAATGACGCTCATAAAAAAGGCGCCCTTGAAAAAGCCGAGGGCGCTGGCAGCCACATTGAGGAGGACGCCCATGGCGCCCTTGAGCGTCTCGGGCAGAAACTTGACAATGCCCATGAAGAGCAATCGCATGACGCCGATGATCAGGATGAACGAGAGGTAAGGACCGAGTTCTCCAAGCCCTTCAGACTGTTTGAAAAGCATGCCCCCGATCGATTCGCTGAATCCAATGGCAACGATAATGGCGATGAGCCAGCCGATGGCGCCCAATAATTCGCCCCGGATACCGGCACGGAAACTGCGTATACAAAAGAAAAACAAAATGACCACGATGATGAGATCGACTATCATGGTTTGTGTCCAGCTGTGCCAATTCCAAACGACAAAGTAAAAAATTAAATTCCGCCACTCACAGGATGAAACAGAGAGTGCGTCAGTTAGACCGCAAGTTTCTGTCGAACGATCGCATTTATTTCCCGGCCATCAGCCCGACCACCCACCATTTTGATGGCGATCGGCATCACCTTGCCCAGGTCGTGCAGGGAGCTTGCATGGGCCTCAGCGATCGCAGCCTCGATAATTTTTTCTATCTCCTCAGGACTCAATGGTTGAGGTAAATAGGACTGAATGACCGCCAGTTCAGCCGACTCTTTTGCGACAAGCTCAGCGCGTCCGGCATCACCGTAGGCCTGTATGGACTCTTTTCTCTTTTTGGCCGCACTGAGGAGGACGGCTATTTCTTCGGCTTCGGTCAGTTCTCTTCGCTTCTCGATCGATTCATTCTTGATATAACCGCGCAAAAGCCGAATGGTGGAGAGTCTCTCTTTTTCCCCGGCCTTCAGCGCGCTCTTCATATCCTCGGTCAATTGTTCAAAAAGACTCATACACCTCTCCCAGCCAAAAAAAAACAGCTCACTCTGCCTTATTTATCTGATTGATCTTATCTCTCCATCATCTGGAGTTTGCGCATCTTGCGACGAGCAGCATTCATTTTTCTGCGTTTCGCCTCACTCGGTTTCTCGTACTGCTGATGTTTTCGAATATCAGACATGAGACCCGATTTTTCACACGTTTTTGTGAAACGGCGCAGAGCTTTTTCAAACGACTCATTTTCGCGAACTCTGACTGCAGGCATTTAAAGGTCAACCTCCTCTCTTTTATAGATAGACATCACATGACCGAGAATATAGTCATTTCATCACAGAGAATCAAGGATTTTTATCAATCAG
>RQOI01000260.1 GCA_003854995.1 Candidatus Zhuqueibacterota bacterium | reverse complement strand
TGCGAAAAGGGAGTGAACATCTGGCTTTGCAGGCCATCATGCACGGTAAAGTTTTTCGCCTGCCGCGTCAGCGGATCAAACTGACAAAGGCCATTCATGGTGCTGAGCCAGAGACGACCATCGTCTGCACGTTCAATTCCCCATATAATGTTGCTGGCAAGACCATCGGCTTCGGTATAGGTCGTAAACAGGCCAGTTGACGGATCAAAACAGTTCAATCCGCCGCCGCTGGTCGCGATCCACAGATTGCCGTCATCATCTTCCACTATGCATTCGATGCTGTTGAAGCTTAAAGAGGTGGGGTCATCTGCTTGATATCGATAATGGGTGAATGTGCCGGATTTTCGATCCAGCTTGTTCAGTCCGGCGCTGAAAGTGCCGATCCACAAATTGCCCTGCCGGTCCTCGGTGATATCGATGATGGTGAAATCGCTGACGCTGAATGAATCAGCGGCATTGGAGGGATAATGATGAAAAAGACCGGTTCTTATATCCAATCGATTCAAGCCGCCCACCCTGGTTCCCAGCCAAAATTCATGTTGCCGGTCCTGAAACAGGCAGAGCACGCCATTGTCGCTGATGCTGTTCGGATTTGCCGGATCGTGCAGGTAATGGTGAAATTGGCGGGTGCGGATATTCAATCGATTCAGACCGCCGTCCGTGCCAATCCACAGGATGTCCGGATTGTCGGCATCGGCCAATAGACACAGGATAAAGTCATTGCTCAGGCTGTTGGCGTCAAGCGGATTACGTTGAAAGTGCTCGAAGGAATTGCTGCGGCGCTGCCATCTGTTCAACCCGCCACCATAGGTGCCGATCCACAGGTCGCCCTGCTGATCTTGACAGAAACTCATGACAATGTCATGACTCAGACTGTTTAAGTTGCCAGGGTGATGCGCGACGATGTGAAATTTGCTGGCGAAAGCCGAGTATTTTGCCAGGCCCTGCCCCTTGCTGCCGATCCACAGCACGCCATTTTCATCCAGCAAAAGCGACTGAATGAGATCATTATTGATCGTGCGCGGATCGGTGGGATCATGTCTGAAATGATAAAATTTATTGGAAGCTGGATCGAAATAATCGAGTCCACCGCCGTAGGTGCCGATCCAGAGATGCGAGTTGATGCCCTTTTTGGTCTCGGCAATTGCCAGCACCCGGTTGTTGCTCAAGCTATTGGGGTTGCCTGGATCGTTTTGGAAATGTTCGAACCTTTGCTGCCGGCGGTCAAATTTATTCAGGCCGCCGCCCGGACCGTAAAACCAGTTACCGGTGCCGAGCCACAGGTTGCCATTACGGTCTTGATAGATTGTGCTGACAATGTCGCTGCTGATGCTTTGGGGATCGCCTGGATCATGATGATAGTTTCGCCACTCGCCGCTCTGCCGATCAAGTGCAAACAAACCGTGGCTGATCGTGCCGAACCAGAGCATGCCGGACGTGTCTTCGTAAATGCAAAGGGTGAGGTCGCTGTGAATGCCGGGCAAGGGAAGATAATGGAAGCCGCCATCAGCAGATTTCTCAATAGAAGTGAGATCCTGATAGCAGATTCCCCCTGGTGTGCCGATCCACAAGGTTCGGTCGCGAGTCAGGCACAGAGAAAATATCCTGTTGTTCAGCAAGCTATTCGGATCGCCGGGATCGAGCAAGAAATGTTTGAATTGGCTGTTTTTTTTGTCGAACCGGCACAAGCCTCCCCGGTAGGTGCCGACC
>RQOI01000021.1 GCA_003854995.1 Candidatus Zhuqueibacterota bacterium | reverse complement strand
CCGTGCGAATGAGCATATCGCGATGCGTGTCCCAGCGATCATAATCCAGATCCGGCGCCTGGAATTGCGCCATGCCCTCGGCCAGCCACATGGGCGTCACGGTCATCGGCACGGCATATGAGGCCAGTTGATTGGGGTAGCCGTAGAGCACATCCGTGCGACGTTCCGGCTCATACTGCATCCACTGCACATATAGGGCCGGCACTTTGCGCGTCACCTTGCGGGAGGTGCCGAGCGAGATCATGTGGGAGAACTCGTGCGTCACCACATTGCGCAGCCAGCTGTGCGTGCCGCGCAAAATGAAGGTCATTTGCGGCGCCCAAATCTCCACCTTGTTATCGTAATAGTAAGCGGCGCCGTTCGAATTATCGTCATGGTCTTTGATGATGAAGTGGATAGCGCCGTCGGGACGCCAGTCATAAAAATCGGTCACCGGTTTATAGATATCCTCGGCCACTTTCGCCACCACGCGCGCCGTCCGTTCTGCTCCTTCATGGTAATGAACTTCAAAATGCTCGGTCTTGATGGAAAACCATTCCAGCTCGGGATGGGAATATTCTAACTGGGCATGCGCAGTCGGAAGCAGGAGAAAAAAAGAAATGAGGGGGACGAAAAAGAATTGTCGCTTCACCTATTTCACCACCGCGATTTTGATGAATTGGACGACATTGCCACTGCTTGCCTGCGCTTCCACTCGGGCAAAATAGGCGCCGCTCTGGACAGTCGAAACATCCCAGGTCATCTCATGATCGCCGGGCAAGGTCATGCCATGGTCGAACTGCCGCACCAGCTCGCCGGCAATGTCATAGATTCGGATATTGACAGCATCGACGACATTATTTAATGTGTAGCGGATGATTGTGCGTCCGTCCTCAGAGGGATTGGGATAGCAAAAGACGCGGCTCTTCGGCATGATCTCTGAAGATGGATTGGCAGGCTCGAAAGAGTCCCAATTCGCAAAAGAATTTTCGCCATCCCGGCCAAAGCGCGCCCATTCGAGATCTCCTGCATGTCGACGATGCAGGTTCCAGCCATAGATAAAGCCATCAGCTGATGCAGCGAACAATAGAACATTATCGTCTGATTGATCAGCTGTCATCAAGAGAGGCGAACTATTGATCGCTGCGCCCGTTGTGAGGGGGAAACCGTCGATGATTTGTCCGCGGCTATCGATGGCCAACAGAGTCCCGGCGCTCGTTCCGACAATGGCATGCGGCCACTTCTGAGAATTCTGCAGGGCCTGAAAGCAGACCGGCGCTGCGAGCTGATCATCGTGCACGCGATTTTCAATTTTAACAGGAAAATTCAGAACAGGTACACCGCCGCGCAATTCGTAGGCGGATATATCTCCTTCCGATGCGACAATGAGCTCCGGAATCCCGTCAAGATCAATATCACCGAGAGCCGGAGCGCTTGCAAGGGGTGACGTCGAGATGCGCGTCTCGTTGTTGATGATATTGCCGAGAAAATCCATGAGCGTGAAATAACCATCGTTCGAAAGAATGAGCAGCAAGCCGTTCTCGACAACATCAGGATGCATCAAATGACTCTGGCTCGATGCAATATAGTATTTGTCGCCAAAGCCAAAAGCCCGCACCGGTCCCGTCACCTCATATCCGGCGCCACCCTGTCGAGTGCGAAGCAAGTAAACGCTTCCGGACCTCGTCGCAAAAGCGTTCGCACGGCCATGAAAAGCAGTCAATGGCTCTGCAGCGAGGTTAATTTTATCAATGATCTGGACGGAACCATCCGGCTGCACGGCATAGCTTATGCAATTTCCCTGTTCGGTGCCGACGATATTCGCTCGATCCGGGCTGGTCGTGATGCGTTCGCCAAAATCTGCCCGATGCAAGAGATCAGCGCGGCCATCAGCATCGTTGTCGCGCGTCGCCCAGACCGTCAAGATGCCAGATTCATCGACGATGACGACATCCTCATCGCCGTCGCCGTTAAAATCAAAGACGGCCGGCGCCAGCAGCACGGAATCACCCACACTGGCCATCAGTCCCAGCGGATAGACAGCGACAGTGCCGAGCTCATCTTGAAGGGTGACGCTCTCGTCATTGTCAATTATCCTGGCGCCATCTTTTTTCCAGCCCAAAATAGCGCCACTTTTTGCGACCGCGATGATCCCCACCTCGCCGTCGGCAAGCACGATTTTATTCAGGGCGCCCTCGCCGAATTGTCCTCCGGTATATTGTGGGAACCCGGATTGGCGCCATTCATTGCCAATGCGGCAACTCATCACCGTATCTTGATCGCTGAAATTGGTAAATTCGATATGCGTCAGAGTGCGTCCATAGCCATGGCTGTTGGGGATGCTCACAGGTGTGAGGGACACCGGGCGATCACCATTGATATACTGATGCGAAACATTGCCGGGCCAAAACGGATCCCAATAATCGCCCGCCTCTGTGCCGTAGCCGGGGGTGAACATGGCGTATTGCTGACCAATATCCTGCGGACCATCGCACTCGACGAGGTCGACACCGCGATGGTCGGGATCATCATTGATCGTGTTGGATGCGAGATTCTCCCGGATCACTTTTTCATCGATATGCCAGATGAGGATGCCGGATCCGGGCAAGCCATAGTCGTATTCATCCACGCTCGTGATGACGCGCAATCCCTCCTCGATGGCGATTGTGCCGACCGAATCAAACTGCGCGCGTCTGCCATATTCATCGCGACCAAACGTCAAGCCATCGCCATTCCAGTCCTCCTGGCGATTTTCCAGCAAAAAATACTCTGTTGCGCTGATCGGTACTTTGATCAAGTGTGGCGCGGATGTGGTTTGTGCAGTGCCGATGAAGGCTTGCTCCAGCGTATGAACCGTGACCGCTTCCTCCCAGCCCATGTAGAGCTTGATCCAGGCGCAGGGCTGTGCCGGAATGAGACCAAAATAGTTATAGGAGCCTTGATCCATCAAGCCCCACATCCCTATGCCCGGGCGACCATTTTGCGTGTTGAAGAGGCTGGGCATGCCGAGTTGGCTGCCCATCAACAGGGTGGCTGTTCCAAGGAGACCGAGATTGATATCTTTTTGGCACTGCTGTTCGGGCAAAATGATGCCCTCCCGGACATAAAAATTATCCCCAGTATCAATGCCCGGAAAATTCGGATCGCCGTCACCGATCGTCTGTTTCAGCGTCTCAAAATCGATGAACGCAGACTGAATATCGAATGGCGTGTCGTTAAAGTCAAAGGCAAAGTCGTTGCCGACGCCGGCATGAAAAACGATGAAAGCATCAAACCGTGAAAAGTCAGGAGCATTCGTTCGAGCGGCCTGGAGGGCATCGCGCAACAGCTCCGCCCATCGCTGCTGTTGTCTTTCCGCATCCTCCTCGCCGCTGTAATAGACCATGTTGTGCGTCATCTGATAGGCGGCATCATTTGCCGGCGGATAGACCTGGTAATCGAGTTGCAGTTTTCCCTTGGAGACAGAAGAGAAATAGTTTGTTAACGCCAGCAATTGGTGCTCGAAATAAGTCTTGTCATGCGGCGGGCGATCGATGATATAGTCGCTCTCGCTCGACAGATCAAAATGTCCGTCTCCGGTTGTGGTTTTCAACGAATCTCGGACGAACTGCACGCGCAAGGCAAGAATATTGATGGTGACCGCTGCCCGCCGGTTGGTGTCGCCATCCAGGTAATTCGATATCACATTGAGCGGATCCGTTGTCGTCAGCTGGGCGGTCATCGACCTGCGCGTCAGCTCTGCATCATCTGCATGGATCAAGCAGGTCAGAAGGAGGAAAAGAGGAGTCAGCATTTTGCCTAGAGGCCGAATATTCGATTTCATCACTGTACCTGAAGCTCATTCCCGATTGTATAGCGAATGCCATTCGTCCAGTCGACATTCACCGAAGACCACAAAAAAGCAAAGGGACTTGCATCCCTTTGCTTGAAAGTGCTGTCAGTCGAAGAACTAAAAACCGATTGTCAAGGAAAATCTCATCGTATTGGACAACGGGTGGCCTTCATCTGCGGCGACATAGCCAAAGTCAAATCGATACAGGTGGTACTGGATGCCGGCGCCAAATGATGTGTATTTCACTTTTCCCGGTTCATCCCAATAGTAACCAGCTCTGAGGGAGAACAGATCACTATACCAGTATTCAAGACCGCCACTGAGGATGCCGTTGAACATTGATTTTGTGCTGATGACATTGCCATCATCGTCCGTTTCCGTTGGTTCCTCGATCGTCCATGGTGACGTGAAGAGAGCGGTGAAAACTGGATCCGTCGTGCCGTCTGTTTTTCGATTGACCATCATTTTATTCATGTCACCCACGACGGTCAGCTTGTTGAATTCTGAATCAATGATTCGATAGGCCAGGCCAAGCTTGAGATTGGTCGGCAACGGATCAGCTTGGGCGGCATCAATATAAGTGATTTTTGGACCCATATTGGAAAGATTCGCGCCCACGCTGAGTCGCGGTGCAAATGGAAACTTGTAGAGGGTTGACAAATCAAAGGAGAAGGCGTTCGCCACGCCCTCGCCCTGTTCAGCACCAACGCTGACGCCGCCGGCCAGGTTGGAGCGAATATAGCGCATGCCCAGACCAACGCCCCAGTTCTCCATGATTTTCGTTCCATATGTCAGGGCGATGGAATATTCATTACTGCTGAATGTGCCCAATTCGTTGCCGGTCTCATCGGTATTGACCTGTTCCCCGAGGTTGAGATAGGTCACATTCAACCCAAAGGTGCCCAGGCTCTCGACGTAATGAACATAGGACGCAAACTCATAGAACATATCACTGCCGAATTCCGGCAGCCAGTTCACATGCATCAAGTGCAATTCTTTTCGTTGTTGAAAGGCCAATCCCGCCGGATTCCAAAATGTCGCCGTGGCATCGTCAGCCAAAGCGACAAAAGCCTCACCCATTCCAGCGGCGCGCGCGCCCGGAGAGATCATCAAGGATAGTACGGCCGCCTCGCTAACTGCATAGACTGGTCGACTGGAGACGAGCGCGAGAACGCCGATCATCACAAGAACGATTTTTTTCATTTCTGCCTCCTGAAAGGTTGCTATTAGAAATT
>RQOI01000259.1 GCA_003854995.1 Candidatus Zhuqueibacterota bacterium | reverse complement strand
GAGGACAATCTTTTATTGTGAAATTATCTTCGATTATGTAAATTCGGGCGATGAACGAATGCAAGAATAGAATCGAATACGCCGCACTTTTGCTTGTCACCCGGATTGTCCAGTCTTTAACCCCCATAGCCGCTGTCAAGCTGGGACGATTTCTTGGCGCTGCTGTTTATCATTGCATGCCTATCCGAAAAGCCGTCGTCCTGCAAAATTTGCACAAAGCCCTGCCTGAGCGGACGACCAAAGAGCGTCGCCACATCGCACACAACACCTATGTCATGTTTGGACAAAATTTCTTCGAGTTCATGCGAACGCCGGTTCGTTCTTCTGCGGAGATCGCTGATCGCGTCCGCATGCACAATCTCGATGTGCTGCGCGATTCCTATCGTTCGGGCTGCGGCACGTTGCTGATGAGCGGACACTTTGGCAACTGGGAGGTGATGGCGTGCGCCGTCGTCGCAGCGGGCTTCCCGTTGGTGGTCATCGCCCGGCGGCAGCGGAACACTCTGGTGGATGAGATGATAAACTCCTTTCGCCGCAGCGCCGGCATCGAGACGGCGCCGCTCGGCATGGGCGTTCGCGAGTTTTTGCGCGCGCTGCGACAAAACAAATTCGTCGCCCTGCTCGCGGATCAGGATGCCCATAGCGAAGGCGTGTTTGTCGATTATTTCAACATTCCCTCTGCGACGGCCGCCGGCCCGGCGCTGCTCGCATTGAAGACCGGCGCCCAATTGATTTTTGCCACCTGCATTCAGCGCCAGGACGGCTGCTATGAGGCATTCTTTGAAAAAATTCCAACGGATGATTTGTCCGGTGTGAGCGACGAAAATGTGCGCATCGTCACCCAACGCCACGCGACCAAATTGGAAGAGAAAGTGCGGCGCTGGCCGGATCAATGGTTCTGGATGCATCGCAGGTGGAAAACAGCGCCGCCGACTCTGCAATCGATGAAAGCCTAATCGCTGCTATGCGCATCGCGCTCATCACAACCGTGCAACACAATCCCGGCGATGATTTTGTCCGAGATGGCATCAAATACCTGATCAGAAGACTGTTGCCGCACGCGGACATTCACTTTGAAAATATCCACAAACACGCGCCAATCACGGCGCGCTACGGTTTTGCGAAAAAGCGCAAGCTCGACGGACTGGATCGATTGCTGCCGCTGCGAGTCACGCGCGATCGAATCCTGGAATCCGATCTCGTCATCCAATGCGGCGCCCCGGTCTACTGGTGTCATGCCCGGGTGAATGCACATTGCTGTGACAATGAATGGTTTGAACCGCTCATCAGACGTCGATTGAGCCGCAACCACAAGGCGGCCTTTCTCAATATCGCGGGCGGATCCTGTCAACTCTACCACTCTGACGGCAGCGAGATATGCGATCGCTGCCTGGACTATATCAAGCTGCTGTATGACGCTGCACGAGTGACAACGCTTCGCGATGATCTCGCGCGCACGATTTTATCGCGGACGCCAGCGCCGGCGCTGGCGCCGGTTATCCCATGCCCATCGCTCTTTGCTGTCGATGAATACAACATCACCCCGCAAGTCGGCGAGTTCATTGTCCTCAATTTCATGCAGCTGGCCGGACACTACTCGTTTGCCCAATCCATTGACAGAGACCGGTGGAAGACCGTTTTGACGAGGTTCTACAACGAGATTCGCCTTAATGCTCCCGTCATCTTTGCCTGTCACGACCGGCTGGAAATCGAGTGGGCGCGTTCTATCGATAGCGAGGCGACGATCTTTTATTCGACACGTGCCGCAGACTATATCAAATTCTACGCTCGGGCGCAATTCGGTATCGTCAATCGTCTGCACGCCGCCTATGCGCTGGCCAGTCTGGGCAAGCCCTCGCTGGTCATTGGCAATGACTCCCGATCGTGCATGGCAGACCTCATTGAGACGGAACGACTTTATGTGAATGATGTGACGGTCGACGCCCTCGTGGATTATTTCGACCGACTGGCGGTTCGTGCGTCGCATTTTGGCGATCGGATTCGGCAGATCAAGCGCGAAGCGCTCGCCGGTTATCTGGATTCGATGGCGATCATCCAATGAAAATGATCCTCCCGGACTATAAAAAACTTTGTCGTTTCAAAAAACGACGGCTGCTCTCGAATGTCAAAGCTGCAGTCCTTTCTCGCCGGTCAATGATGACCGGACGAGCGATCCGGCCGCAGAGCTGTCTGATCATGCGGCTTGATCATCTGGGCGATTATCTGCTCTTTCGGAATTTTTTGCCGGCCATTCGCAGCAGCGTCATTTTCAAAGATTGGCATTTGACGCTCTGCGCAAACATCGCCTATAAAGAATTGGCAGAACATCTGGATGCGAAACATGTCAATGACTTTATCTGGATCGATGTCGATAAGGCGAAAAAGCGCAAGGACTCTTTTTTTCGCGTGGCCAATCTTCTCCATCAACGCGGTTATGCCCTTGCCGTGCAGCCGAACTATTCTCGCGATATCTACGGCGACCTGCTCATGCAGGCGACGGCCGCTGAGCAGCGGCTGGGTGTCGATGGCGATTGCGTGAACCAAAATGCAAGTCAGAGAGCGGTGACCGATTCGTTTTACACACGCCTGATAAAAGTCTCGGCAACGCCAAAATTCGAATTTGAGCGCAATCGCGAGATCGTTACAAAGTTCGTTCAGCAGCCTGTACAGGTGGAAATGCCGAGTCTGCCAAAACCCGGCGGCGATCGCCTGTTTGAAGATGGATATGCCGTCATCCTGCCGGGCACGAGCTCTACCTTCAAGTACTGGCCGCATTTGTCGCAGATTGTCGATCATATCCATTTTCACTTTGGATTCAAGATCGTATTCCTCGGCAAGGGCAAAAGAGAGCAGCGATGGATCGCCGATATTATGAAGCGAAGCGCGTGCGCCGGCTTGAACTTGTGCGACCAGACCTCATTGCTCAAAGCGGCCGATATTCTCTATAAGGCACACATCGTCGTCGGCAACGATTCAGGTCTCATCCATATGGCCGTCCTGCTCAATACCCCGACGGTCTGCCTGTCAGCCGGCACACATGCCTTTCGCTTTAACAGTTATCCGGAACACTATGGCTTCAAGGTTCGATTTGTTCTTCCGCCAGAGTTGGAAATGAAAAAAGGGACACCAGCGTTTGCGACCTATGCTGCGCAGTATGCGACCGGCTGTGATGTGCGCTCAATCCCGGTCGAGAGCGTGAAATTAGCGATCGAGGACGTGCTGAGCCGTGGCTGAGATAAAAATATCTGTTGTGACCGTCTGCAAGAATGAAGCTCGAACAGTCGAACGAACGATCAAAAGCGTCATCAATCAAACTTTTAGTGATCTTGAATATATCTTTATAGATGGGCAATCGAGCGACGGCACTCTTGATATTGTCAAAAAATATAGCGATTTTTGCCGCATTTACAGCGGCCCGGACGCCGGCATTTATGATGCTATGAACAGGGGTATCGATGCGGCGAAAGGAGACTATATCATTTTCATCAATGCGGGCGACTATCTGATCCATGAGGATGTCTTGGCCAAATGCGCCGCAGTCATCGAGGGCGGGCAGCAGGCGGATGTTTTTTACGGCAACCTTTTTTACTACAATCCTCTGACCGGTGCGGGCTGGATGTGGCGGCCAATGCGACGAACGCGATTGACAATGTTCATCGAATGTTTACCCCACCCGGCGACCTTTTTCTCCCGGCGCGCCTTTGCGAAGAACGGCCTGTTCGACACATCGTTCCAGATCGCCGGCGACTATGAGTGGTTTGTGCGCGGCATGGAAAAGAATCAGCTCCGTTACGGCCATATCGACAGGATCATTACTCTGTTTTATGAGGGCGGCGTGTCAACAGACAGAGATCATCAGCATCTTCTTCGAGAGGAGAAGAAACGCATAAAAAAAATGCACTATTCCCCCCTGGGTCGGATGCTTTTCAGCAGCGGTTCTTTTATCAGCAAGAACGTCAAATTTTTGAGATAGAGATAGTGTTGCCCGCTCTGCGCAACGGGACGGACTTGGTTCGGCAAGTGATTGCCGCTGATTTTCAGTATCGCTGCTTCATAGCCATCTTGCCCCAGCTTTGTAAAAAACATCTCTTCGCTGTCGCACATGCGATGCGGCCGATCGAGATACCATGAAATCATGTGTCGCATCGCATAGGCGTCATCGCTGAACGCCAGGATCGAATCGCCCGGCGCTGTGTACGCCTGAATGGAGGGCAAAAAAGCCTGCATCGGATTGTTTTTTTTGGAGGAAAAGGATATCGGGGTCAAAAGGCCGGCGATGACGACGAGAACGAGCAGCAGCAGCACCAGACGGTTCGCCCAGAGAATAAATTCTTTGCGCCATCTGAAAAAAAACTCTGCCGCCAGCAGGGAGAGATAGGGCAACGCCGGCAGGATATAGGATGTCTGGCGGAACTTGACCGCGGAAAATCCCACGATGAAAAAGAGAGCGGCGACCAGGATGAGAAGCCTCTCCCGTCCCCCCTCTTTTTTGACCGACTGGATGACAGAGCAGCTGCCGAGAACGGCAAAGATGAACCAGGGCACCATCACCTGCAGCAACAGTTTCTGCACATAGAAAAAGTAGGATGCGATCGTCGCTGTCGTGCTCTCCGGCACATGCCCCCGTCCCGCCATTGACGAGCCGACCTGCCTGATAAAGTACCAGTCAAAGAAACGGCCCTGGTCACAAGCCAGTTGCGCCACTGTCCAGGGGACGAGAATGAGGCCGAGTCCAGCAACATATAAAGCGCTGAGCCGCCAAAAACGCTCCCACGATCCCGAAAAAAGAAAACTGATGCCCGCCAGCGCGAGCGCAGCGATGGCGGGCACACCTTTGAGCAGAAAGGCCAGGGAAGCCGCTACGCCGCTCAGAAAGCTCCAGACAGAATTTCTATTTTTGCTGGCCAGAACCAGACAGTAAAATGCCAGCAAGATGAAAAAGCCAAAGGGCACATCGAGAAAGACGGCGCGCGCGCGGTCGAGATAATATTGCGTTGTCAGCAAGATGAAAGCGGCAATATAGCCATAATCCTCATCTTGCAATTTTTTGCCGACCTGAAAGGTCAATGCTATTGTGCAAAAGGCTAAAAAGGCTGATGGGATTCTGGCCGCATGGTCACTGACGCCGAAAATCTTGAAACTAAGCGCTATCAGCAGCATGTTGAGAGGCGGATGCTCATAAAAATTGTGCCATTCCGCATAGTAGGGATGATGCAGGACGAGCCAATCGCCGCTGCGCAGCACCTCGCGCGCCAGCGTCGCATAGCACGATTCATCGCCCTCAAAGTGGCCTTGCCAAAGCTTGGTGAAGAGCAGCAAGAACGCCGTGATGAAGAGAAGGTGCTGTCGTTTGTTCTGAATAGAGTTGATGAGCTGCATTGTCTCGTCGTCGCTTTTGCGTGATCGCCCTTTTGCCTCGATGCAAGGCTGCGCAGTTGTTTAAGATTGGAGCGCCGGCAAGATACGCATCCTGTCGATGATATGCAATTCTGAAAATGACGCCAACGGAGCAATGTGAGCCAACAATAATCTATGGATTTTCTGCTATATATATTATATTGCGCCACAGCTCAACGCGTCTTTCCCGCAATAGTTCTGTTGCATGATGTCTGGATAAACTAATTCTCGGTGTGATATCGTATGCAGACAGTCTCTATGATCATTCCGGTATTCAATCGTTTGGATTTCCTCAGTCGCGCGCTTGTATGCCTGCAGCATCAATCCTTTCTCATCAACGAGCTTGTGGTGACGGATGACGGATCATCGCAAGATGTCCTTGGCCTGATAAGAGAAAAAGCGAAAGAGCTGCCATTTCACCTGAAATACATACGCCAGCAAAACAAAGGCTTTCGACTCTCTAAAATTCGCAATAACGGCGTTCGAGCTTCGACCGGCGACTGGCTGATATTCTTGGATCAGGACATCATTTACACAAATGGATTCATCCGCACCTTTGTCGATCATTTTCAGCCGCGTCGGTTTCTGGTCGCATGGGAGATCCGTCTGAGCGCGGCACAGACCAATCAGCTGACTCCGGATATGCTGCGGCGGGGTGATTATAGATCTCTCATCACCTGGCGACAGGCATATGACATCGGCAGGCAATATCGCAAGGACCTGTTCTATGTCTTTTGTAAAAAGCTGCACGTCCGTCCGATAGGTCCCAAGCTGCGAGGGGGACTGTTTGCCGTGTCGCGGGCGGATTTTTTCGCTGTGAACGGCTTTGATGAAAACTATCAGGGATGGGGAAATGAAGACGATGATTTTGGTCGTCGTCTGGATGCCGCGGGTATCACTGGCAGGAATCCATTCTTAAAAGAATATCCCCTGCATATGTGGCACGAACCCTATCGTGAAGGCACAAAACGGGTCAATCTGGACTATTATAGTGAACGAGTCAAGCAGATACTGCAAGGGGATTTTTACTGCCAGTACGGCATTGACAATCCTCTAGATCATGAACCGGTACGTTGTCTGGAAATCAAATGAGCCTGCATTTGCACGACGCGACGGTACGAGGCATGAGCGAATGGAATTTTTGAACTGGCGCGGCAAGCTCGTCAACTTGTCGAGAATAAATAAAATCCTGGTCGTCCAACCGAAACCTTTCGGTGATGTGCTGCTGACATCCGCCTATCTGCCGGCGTTGCGGCGGAGATTCCCGCGGGCTCGAATCGATTTTTTTGTCGCCAAACCCTACGACCGCATGGTTTACAAACATCCCGCGCTCGACAACGTGCTGGCTGCCAACATGCGAAGCGGCAAGTGGTACGTTCTGGATCGGCTCGTCAGCTTTTGGATGGTTTTCAAACGCCACTATGATCTGGTGATCGATCAGAATGCGTCAACGACCTCATCCCAGATCGTCGCGCTGAGCGGGGCGCGTTATCGGCTGGGATACAGTTCCGGGCAGAGCGCCATGTTTTCCAACATCAAGGCCGAATACGGGCCGACCAAATATAATGCGGCAAAAAGATACGATATGCTCAAACCATTCGGCATTGAGGAAGAACCGGTGCAGCTGTTTTTTTACATATCCGAACAGGAGCAAGCGTTTGCGGATGGCTGGATTCGCGCAAACGGTCTGTCCGGCAAAAAAATTGCTCTCTATTCACCCGGAACCACTTATCATTACAAGGCGTGGAAGACGGACTGTTTTGCCGAACTCGCGGACAGGGTGGCGCAGGGGACGAATCTGGCGACCGTGCTGATCTGGGGGCCGAATGAGCGACATTATGCAGAGACCATGGCCGGGTACATGAAAACCCCGGCCTTCATCCTGCCGCGACTCACCCTCGGACAGGCGGGCGCCCTTCTCAAACGGGCGACATTCCTGTTCTGCAATGATGGCGGACTGTATCATCTCGCGGTGGCCACCAAGACGCCGACCCTCGGCTTTTTCGGTTCGGTGGAGATCATCGCCTGGTCGGCGCAAGGTTTTGTCCCGACGCACTTTCATCTCAATAATCCGAACTATAAACTGGAGCCCGAGCGCCATTTTGGGTTCACGGCCGCCGACGCGCTCGACCGCTTCAAACAAATTGCTCCCAATTTTGGCATTCAGGTGAAGGACGTGTGATGGTATGGCAAAAATAAGCGCTTGCATCATCTCATTCAATGAAGAGCTCAAGATCGCAGAGTGTCTGCACAGTCTGTCGAGGGTCGCGGATGAGATCATCGTCCTGGACTCGAACAGCACGGATCGTACGCGCGAAATTGCCTCGCGCTATACGGATCATCTCTACACGCATGACTTTCTCGGCCACGTGGAGCAGAAGAATCTGGCTGTCAGCAAGGCGAGCCATGGCTGGATTCTGGCTCTGGATTGCGACGAACGCCTCTCACCGGAGCTGCAGCAGGCCATTTTGCATGTCAAAGATCATCTGGACGATTTTGACGCCTATCGTCTATCGCGCCGGACATTTTATGTCTACAGATGGCTCAATCATGTCTGGTATCCCGACAAAAAGATTCGTCTGTTCAAGAAAACGCAAGCCCGCTGGGGCGGCGTGAATCCGCATGATAAGGTCATTGTCGATAGCGAGAGGGTGCACGACTTGCGCGGCGACCTGCTGCACTTTTCCTTCGACACGATTTCCGACCATCTGCAGACGGTCGATCGTTTCACCGAAATCGGCGCCCAGGAAATGATCAAAAAAGGGAAAAAAGTTGGCCTGCTGACGCCCTTTCTGCATGCCAACTGGGCGTTCCTGCGCCTGTATGTCATCAAGCTCGGCTTTCTGGATGGGTTCGCCGGATTTGTCGCGTCGCTCATTTCTTGTCTGCATGTGTTTGTAAAATACAGCAAGGTCATTGCCTATTATAAGCAAAAAGCGGGAGATCCGACTGGATGATCGATACGAATTCGCTTTCGCTGCGAACGAGTGACGCCAATCACTTTTCCCCGCGCGTCACTGTGATGGTGGCATGCTACAATGGTGAAAAGTATCTGGCTGCTGCGTTCGATAGCCTGCTGGCCCAAACCTATCAGGACTTTGAGGTCCTCGTCATCGATGATGCATCGACGGACAAGAGCGCCGCGATAGTGGAAAAATATGTTAAAGATGATTCGCGTTTCAGAACTGTTCGCCTGGACAGAAATCACGGCGTCACATATTCTCGACATATCGGCCTGATGGAAGCAAAGGGCGAATTCATTGCGATTCTCGATCAGGATGATCTATGCGAGGCGCGACGGCTTGAACTGCAAGTCGCTTATTTCGATTCCCACCCGGAAATCGTGGTGCTGGGCAGCTACTATGGGATTGTCGACGCGCGCGACAGAATTGTGCGAAAAATGAAAAGAGAGCCCACTGATGATATCGAAATTCGCTGGCGCCTGACTTTTGGCAATTGTCTCATCCATTCCACTGTCATGTTTCGTCGCGACAAGGCCATCGAATGTGGCGGCTACGATCTGGCGCTGATTCATGGAGAGGATATGGACCTGCTTGCCAAAATAGTCTTGACGGGCAAAGCCGCCTCCATACCAGAGAGACTGGCGTTTTGGCGTCAACATGCGGACAGTGTCACCCAGTCTGTCAGCAACGATGAAAGAGAGAGCTATTACATAAAGATAGTGCAGCGATCGATCAGAACCGCTCTGGCGAGTGATGTCTCTCTTGAGACAGCGGCCTCTGCCTATATCAACAGCAACAGTCCCTCTGCCTCTGTACAAAACTTTCAGCAGGCATTGCATATTTTATACAAAGTTTTTCTGCAGCTTGTCGAACAGGCGAACGGGCGAGAGGCAAAGATTCTGTCGCGGGCGCTGATGCAAAGTGTTTTGCGATTGAAAAAACGCAACAAGAAAAACTCATGGTGGCGCAGTCAGGAGACCTGCTGGGAATCCTATCTGCAGGCAATCTTGCACGTCCATCGTTATCGATGGTTCTTCGATCCTCAGTTGTTCTTTATCAATCATGTGTCATTGTCGCATGTTCCGCAGTTGTGTCGCATTTCTCTGGCAAGACGTCGCGTCGATGCTATAGGAGTAGGGCAATAAAAAGTCGACGACGGCTAAATCGGTCAATGGATGTTCAGTTTTTCCAGCACTTTTTTATAGACGTCTTTTACCGGAATATCAAGCATACAGCGAAAATGCTTTTGCGGACAGGTGCGTCCTCCGTGCGCACTGCAGGGGCGGCACTTTAGCTCCACTTCGAAAATGACATCTTGTGATCGGAAGGGCGCAAAGCCAAAGCGTTGCACTGTCGGACCGAAAAAGGTGACCACATCTGTCTCTACGGCATTGGCGAGGTGCATGGCGCCGCTGTCGTTGCAGATGAGCAGATCGCAGCCCCGGATCACCGCCGCTGCTCCCAGCAATGTCGTCTGTCCGGCCAGATTGATGATCCTGTCTGTTCCCGCCTGCTGCAGGATCGCGTCGCACAGATTTCGCTCTTGCAGGCTGCCAATGAGAACAATGCCGAGCGGATGTTGCGCCAGCTTGTGCACCAGCGCGGCGAATCTCTCTTGCGGCCAGCGCTTGGTCGGCCACACCGAGCCGGGGGCGACAGCCAGCACAATTTTCGCATTCAGACCCTTCAAATGGCTGCGAGCGCAGGCGATGTCTTTTTCGGATAAAAAAAGCTCGGTCCGGGCATCGTACTCTTTATCACTGACACTGCGCAACAAGTCCAGATATCGATTGATTTGATTTTTACTCGGATCGAATGGAACGCGAATATGATACAAGAGAGAAGGAATTCTGCCGGCAAAGCCGATCCTGAGAGGAATTCGCGCCTGGACGGCCAGAAGCGCAGAAGTGAACGATCGATGGGGGAGAAAACAGAGATCATAGTGCTCTGCGCTGAGCCGGCGGGCGGTGTCGCGAAAGGCTCTTCTTTTATCGTTCCGCTTGTCAAAGGTGATGAGAGAATGGATGTGCGGATTATTCTCCAGCACGTTTTGAGTCTGCGGGATGACGAGCACGTCCAAACGGGCGCGCGGAAAGAGGCCGCTGACGTGTCGAATCAGCGGCGTCGTCAAAACGACATCGCCAATGAAGGCGGTCTGGATGATGAGGATTTTTCGCGGTTCTATCAATGGCTTATGAATTTTTATTCAGGTTCTCGGCAACGACTTTGAAAACATCATCGACGGTGATTGCTCGCATGCAGTCCAGTTTTTCGCAAAAGTCCCGATTGCAGCGACTGCAGTCGAGGGTGTGGAAGACAAGCCGATGCCCCAGATCCGCTCTGTAGGGGAACCAGATCTCCGGCGTTCCAGGCCCAAATATGCCGATGACCGGTGTCCCCACTGCCGGGGCGAGGTGCAGCGGACCACAATCATTACTCACGTAGGCGTGCAGGCAGTGCACGACAGCGGCCAGTTGTCGAAGTGTGAGAACCTCCGGCATTCTCGCCGCGAACGAGCACATGTTGACGACGGATTGCAGCAACCGGGTCTCATTCGGTCCCATGGTGAAGAGGACCTGGCCGTTTGCGTCGCTGATTCTGTCGGCCAGTTTGGCGAAACGATCCGGCAGCCACTGTTTCGCCGGCCACGTGGCGCCCGGGTGCAAGCCGATGATCGGACGTGCAAGATCATACCGGTTCTTCCGCAAATAGGCGCGTGCCCATTCTTTTTCTTCTTCCGTGATCTGGATGAATGGCTCTACTTTTTCATAGTTGATCTTGAGCGGTGCGAGATAATTGAGATGAAAATCCACGGCGGTTCGCCGGATGTCATCGAGCGGAATTCGCCTGCTGTAAAGCACTCTCCGGCCGCGAAAGTCACCGCCGATGCGAAGTCGGGCGCCGCTGCACCAGGTCAAGATGGCAGATCTCGGGTTGCAAAAGAGGTCGATGGCGATATCGAAACGGGTGGTCAGCAATGTCGTGAACAGCCGGCGCATGGCTTTGCCATCGTTTTTGCGCACGACGAGCAGTTCATCGATATCCGGATGATGCCGCAACAGCTCTGAGTAGGGCGCTTCGACGAGATAGGTGATGCTGGCATCCGGATAAGCCTGTCTCAAGGCGTGCACTGCCGGCGTCGTCAAAATGACATCACCCATGAATCTAAGGCGAGATATGAGAATCCGGCGCACCATCAAAAAAACTCCTTTCGCGCGGCATAGCATGCGAACTTGTTGCTAATTTGAACGATTTATCACTATATTTCAGCTCAGCACAAACGGATTTTATTGATTGCGAATTTAATAATCAAGCATAAATCCGCTGCATTGTAGCTTTGAGGCGACGGCATGAATTTGTATTTACGAATATTATCCTATGTCAAACCGTATTGGCGACCGGTGCTCGCCGGCTTCTTTTTTACGCTCTGTTTTGTCCTGTTCAATTCGATCTCTGTTTGGGTGTCCGTCGATTTTATCCGGGAATTATTCAGATCAGAGACCGAAAATCGTCAGATGGAAATCAATATCGGCGCCGAGGCGTCAGGGGAGAGCCGGGAAGAATGGCTCAGCAATGAGCTGAAAAAGCAGCGGCTCTATGACAAACTGAATTCGGCCATTCAGTCGATACTCATTCAAGAGGACAAGTATGACACGCTCAAGGTCATCTGTTTTGTCATTTTCCTCGCTTTTTTTCTGAAAAACATATCTCTTTATCTGCATCACATATTTTTCTATTTTGCCCAGCTCAAAATCGTCATTCGTCTGCGGAATGATCTGCAGCAAAAACTATTGCGATTGCCCTTATCGTTCTTTCACAAGAGACACACAGGTAATCTCACCTCCGTTGTCTTTAATGATGTCAATGCCATTCAGACCGTTTTGGATAGCAGCTTTATCAAGATATTCCTTGCGCCCATGCAAATCATCACCTATCTCGCAGTGCTCCTCATTTTCAGCTGGAAGCTGACGCTGATCACTTTCATCGTCATTCCGCTGAGCGGTCTCATCATTGTCAAGATCGGACAGAGCATGCGGCGCAAGAGTCGTCGTGTGCTCGAACAGATCTCAATGGTTGTCACCGCTTTTCAGGAATCCGTCTCCGCTATTCGCATTGTCAAGGCATTCACCGCCGAGAAAAAAGAGTCCGAAAAGTTTGCGGAGATAAACGCCGGCTATTTCAAAAAGGCCTTGCGGGCCCGACTGCTCGATCAGCTCACCTCGCCGCTCAATGAAACCATTGGCGTCTTCATTTTCGCCATCCTTCTATGGCACGGCGGCAACATGGTGTTTCGTGGAGATGACTTGACCGCTGAGCTATTCATGAAATTTATGGTCTTTCTCTTTCTGCTTTTCCAGCCGATGAAAGAGTTGTCCGGCATCAATAATGTGCTACAGTCCGGCCTGGCCGCCGCTGAACGCATATTCGATTATCTCGATACGCCGACTGAAACTTATGAAAAAAAAGGCGCTGTGGCGATCGATGGATTCAACGATTCGATCGTCTTTGCGAACGTCGACTTTTCCTATGATGCCAGGACGACCGTCCTCAAGAATATCAACCTCACCATAAGCAAAGGCGAGATGGTGGCATTTGTCGGCCACAGCGGCGTCGGCAAATCGACCCTGGTTGATCTGATACCCCGTTTTTATGATGTGAAGAGTGGCGCCATCTACCTCGACGGCCGCGATATTCGCGACGTCCAGCTGATCTCATTGCGGGAGCAGATCGGCATTGTCACGCAGGAGACGATCTTGTTCAACGATACGGTGCGGATGAATATCGGCTACGGCGGCGACGGTTTTACGGATGAGCAGATCATCGAGGCGGCTGAGCATGCCAACGCGTGGGAATTCATCGACAGGATGGAGAAGGGGCTGGACACCATCATCGGCGAACGCGGTGTCACCATCTCGGGGGGACAACGGCAGCGTCTGTCGATCGCGCGCGCTATTTTGAAGAACACGCCGATTCTGATTCTGGATGAGGCCACTTCGGCGCTCGACAGCCAATCCGAAAAGCTGGTGCAAAAAGCCATTGATAATTTGATGCAGAATAGAACAGTGCTGGTCATTGCCCATCGTCTGTCAACTATTTTGCACGCGGACAAGATTGTGGTGATGGATAAGGGACAAATCATCGCTGTCGGAAAACACGACGATCTGCTCGAGCGGTCACAAGTCTATAAACAGCTTTACACGATGCAGTTCAAAGATGACGCAGATAAATGATTTTTTAATATGAGCAATATCATCAAAATAAATCCGGTTGCACCCGAACACCCCTCCATAGAGTACGTAGCTGATATTCTGTGCAAGGGCGGTGTCATCGGCTATCCAACCGAGACGATCTATGGCATGGGATGCAACGCATTGAATGTCGAGGCAGTGGAGCGAATCTACCGCCTCAAAAATCGCGATCGCAGCAAAGCGATGATCCTGATCGCCGGTGACACGGTGCAGGTGAGCGAACTGGTCATCTCCATTCCGGAGGCGGCGGAAAAGCTCATCGAGAACTTTTGGCCAGGCCCTTTGACCATTGTGTTTGAAGCGTCATCGCGTTTGAAAGAGTTTGCCTTTGGCAAGTCCAAAACGATTGGCATTCGCATACCCGATTCCGCCCTTTGTCTGGAGCTGATCAAAGAGACCGGCTTTCCCCTCGTGTCGACCAGCGCCAACATCAGCGGGCAACCGGCTTCGATATCAGCGGAACAGGTGGCAAATTTCTTTGGCGATCAACTCGATGTGATCGTCGATGGCGGACCGTCTGCTGCCAACATTCCTTCCACAGTCGTCGATATCACCAGATCGCCGGCGCGCGTCGTGCGTGAAGGCGCCATCTCTGCACTCGAAATCAATACGGTTTTAGAAATCGAATGAGTGATCCGCAAAAATGCTCCGAGAGTGAGAATTTTCTGCAACTCGTTGTCTCTATTTTTTAGCAATTCGGTCAAATCTGCAAAAACTTGTTGAAATTTACTCTAATAATTGGTATGATTCAGCAAGAATTCAAACCCTAACTTAAGGAAGGGGGCTGTATTATGGCTTACGACAGCAAAGGAACAGTGAACAAAGTCATTCTCATCGGCAGGTTGGGTCAGGACCCGGAGCTCAAGTATACGCCCTCCGGCGCCGCGGTGTTGACGCTCAGTATTGCGACGAACACCTCCTACAAAGGCCAGGATGGCAACAATGTGGAAAACACCGAGTGGAATCGAGTCGTCGTGTGGCGAAAGCTGGCGGAAATTATCGCACAGTACGCGAAAAAGGGCACGCGGGTCTATGTGGAAGGAAAGTTGACCACCCGGAACTGGGATGATCAAAATGGCGTCAAGCACTACATGACCGAAGTTGTGGCCGATCAGATTCAGTTGTTGGAGAGTCGCGGCGAGTCCCCCTCCCACTCTTCAGCCGAAGCGCCTCCTCCTCCGCATGCGCAGGCCGCTGAACCCACTCCGGAAGAGGGAGATGATTTGCCGTTCTGACAGCCGGGATCTGGCTATGTGATGAATGCAAAATCCGGAGCTCATATCCTGCGGCTTCGGATTTTTTTTCGGCTCTGAAAGACGATAATGGAATTTGAACAACTCATCAGCGCTGCCACGCGCGCGCGCGCGACCGCCCTTGCGCCCTATTCTCATTTCCCTGTTGGTGCAGCCCTGCAGACGAGGGCGGGGAAAATTTACACAGGCTGCAACATCGAATCGAGTTCGTACGGATTGACGATGTGCGCAGAGCGCGTGGCGCTGTTCAAGGCCCTTTCCGATGGCGAGCGCCAATTCAGCGCCATCGCCATTGCAGCGGCCGTGGATCGTTTTTGTCCCCCCTGCGGCGCCTGCCGGCAAGTGCTGTGGGATTTTGCCCGCGATATCACGGTCATTCTTTTGTCCTTGTCCTCAGAGCGCAAAATTTTGAAAATGACTGACCTTTTCCCACATGCTTTCGATGATGGATTTTTGATCCATGACTGACAGGAAAGAATCAGCTGTCAAGCTCGTTGGCATCGCCGGCGCGTCGGGGTCGGGGAAAAGTTATTTTGCCCGCCTGTTGCATGGGACCGTGGCGGGCTCCGCCCTCATCCTCTCACTGGATGATTATTATAAAGACCGTTCGGATATCCCCTTGCTCGAGCGACAAGCCATCAACTATGATCATCCGGATGCTCTTGACTTTGAATTGTTCATCAACCATCTGCAGGCATTGAAGAGCGGGTGCGAGATCGAGCAACCGCTCTATGACTTTTCGATTCATAATCGGAGAGGCGAAAAGGAAACGGTCAGCCCGGCTCAAGTGATCATTGTGGATGGCATTCTGCTCTATGCGGTGCAAAACTGCCGCCGCTTGTTCGATGTACGAGTTTACGTCGATACACCGCTGGATATCTGTTTCATTCGTCGACTGCAGCGTGACATCAGGGAGCGCGGCAGATCTGTCGAGTCGGTCATCCAGCAGTATATGCAGACAGTTCGTCCCATGTTCATAGAGTTTGTCCAACCCACTCGAAATGACGCCGATATTGTCGTGCAAGGAATCGGCGATATGAAGGCGGATGTCGATCGCGTCATTGGGAAGATAATGGAGTAAGAATATGAGAGCATGCATCGTTTTTGTCCTGTTCCTCGCGCCCATTCATCTCTTTGCGCAGGATCTCTTGTGCATGGGTGACTATTGGACTGAAGAGCAGGGCGCTGCCATGCTGGCCGAGTTTGCCAAAACCTACTCGGCGGCCGAGGAATGGAAGCTGCGCGCGCAACGTATTCGCCTGACTATCCTGCAGGGCGCGGAACTCAATCCCCTGCCCGCTAAAACGCCACTCAAGCCGCTCTATCGAAACCAGCGTGCACACGACGGCTATTCGGTCCTCAATGTGGCATTTGAAAGTCGTCCGGGCATTTACGTGACCGGCAGCCTGTACAAACCGGTCGAAGGCAAGGGACCATTTGCCGGCGTTCTTTGCCCGCACGGTCACTGGAGTGACCGGAAAGACTATGGCCGCTTTCGCGAAGACATGCAAAAGCGTTGCGCGGCGCTCGCGCGCATGGGCGCCATTGTCTTTGCTTACGACATGGTGGGGTATGGCGATATGGCCGATGCCGGCTGGGAGCATCGTCACGCCAAAGCGCTGAAATTGCAGTTGTGGAACAGCATCCGCGCGCTCGATTTTTTGCTGTCATGCAACAATGTCGATCCCGAACGGACGGCCATCACCGGCGCTTCCGGCGGCGGTACGCAGAGCTTTCTGCTCACCGCCGTCGACGACCGGATCAAGGTGTCGGCGCCCGTGGTGATGGTGTCGGCCCACTTTTTTGGCGGCTGCGTCTGCGAGAGCGGCATGCCGATTCACAAGACAGCCGATTTTCAAACGAACAACGTCGACATCGCCGCCTGCGCCGCACCGCGACCCATGCTGCTGGTCTCCGATGGAAACGACTGGACGAAAAATTGTCCGGACGTAGAGTATCCCTACATCGAAAATATTTATCGGCTTTTCGGCGCTGCTGATAAATTCGCTCATTTTCATCTCCCTGATGAAGGACACGATTATGGCTATAGCAAGCGCGTCCCCATGTACGTCTTTTTCGCCAAACATCTGGCGCTGAATATCGCCAATGTGCTCGGCTTGGATGCGCAACCGGATGAGAGTTTTGTCACTATAGAAAAGTATCAGGATCTGGTCGTTTTCAATGATGATTTTCCGTTGCCCGACCATGCCGTTCGCCATAACAACGATGTGAACTGGGATTTCAGCAAAGGGGAGTGACCGGCCGGATCGTAGAAGAATAAGGTAATAAGACACCAAGATTGGTTTTATTATGGTTAGATTCTCACGAATGCTACACGAATGAGCATGAATGAGAAAATCAATCATTTTAAAACAGATTGTAATTGAAAAGCAGCGGCGTTATATTACGCTATGGCAGATCGGGATAATTTCATCGATGGGCGTTTTTCTGTGAGCTGAATCAGGCTATCGCATATGGGCAGGACAATTATATTCATCGGCGCGCTGCTCATCCTTGTGGGCGCGGTTGTCATTCTGTTCGATCGTCTCGGCATTCACCTCGGCAAATTGCCCGGCGATATCATCTATCGCAAAGGCAACACCACATTGTATATTCCCATTGCGACGTCGATTTTTTTATCTATTCTGCTGTCGCTCATTTTCCTGATTTTTAGAAAATAGATGAGGAGAGAGTATGCTCACCATTGCACCGAAAGATATGGGATGGATTGAGGTCATTTGCGGGCCGATGTTCAGCGGCAAATCTGAAGAGTTGATACGCCGGTTGCGGCGTGCCGAAATCGCCAAACAGAACGTCGCGATTTTCAAACCCCTCATCGATGATCGATATGCCACCAGCCACATCGTCTCGCACAGCGCACAGCGCCTGCCGTCCATTTCGGTCTCGTCAACTGCCGAGATCCTGGAAAAAGCGCGCGATGCCCAGGTCGTCGGCATTGATGAAGCCCAGTTTTTCGACACGGATTTGGTCGATGTCTGTCAACAGCTCGCCGATCGCGGCAAACGCGTCATTGTCGCCGGTCTCGATCAGGACTATCGCGGCAAACCGTTCGAGCCGATTCCGCAGCTGCTGGCCGTTGCAGAGTACATCACCAAAACGCTGGCGATCTGCGTGCGTTGCGGCAATCCAGCCGGCCGCACCCAACGGCTGAGCAAAGACGCCGAACGCGTCATTGTCGGCGCGGCCGATCTCTATGAGGCGCGCTGCCGATTCTGCCACACAGTTTATGACGATGAGGGAGAGTGAACATGAAGTTCATTGGCATCATTGGCATCATTGTCCTGCTCGGCATTGCCTATGCCCTGTCGACAAATCGTAAAGCCATCAAACCGCGGATCATCATCTGGGGCTTGGCGCTGCAACTGTTGTTTGCAACGATCATTTTGTCGCAATCGATCCTGTCATGGATCGGCATGTTCCTTTTTGCCGGACTGATATTATCCTATCTGTTCGCCGACAAGGTGCTGCAAAAGGAGCGCTGGAGCCAGGCGCTGCTGCCGGCAGCAGCGCTCATTCTCGCTGCTGCGGCGATCATCGCGGTCAGCTATGCTCTGCAAAGGATCGGCATCGCTGCGATTCTATTTTACATAGCGCTGCTGCTCTATGTGCTCTCACTTCTTTTGAAAAAAAAGCCCTTGGTCCGCTATCTTTTCTCCATACTGATGCTCGTCGCTTTAGGAATTTTAGTCGGCCGAAATATTTATGGCAGCGTGATTTTTGAGAAACTGGCCATTGGCGTGGGCAAATTTCTCGATATCGCCGATCAGGGCAGCGAATTCCTTTTCGGCAATTTGGCTGTGGAAGAGCATTTTTCCGGTTCCGGCTATTGGCCAGGATTTGGCATGCAGTTCGCTTTTTCCGTGCTGCCGACGATCATCTTTTTCTCAGCCATCATCTCAATTCTTTATTATATGGGAATCATGCAGGTTGTCGTCCAGATGATGGCTCGTTTCATGCGCTGGACTATGGGCACTTCGGGTGCTGAGACGCTGTCCTGTTCGGCAAATATTTTTATCGGGCAAACGGAAGCGCCGCTTCTCATCAAGCCTTTTTTAGACGACATGACGCTTTCTGAATTGCACGCGATCATG
>RQOI01000258.1 GCA_003854995.1 Candidatus Zhuqueibacterota bacterium | reverse complement strand
GCATAGATCAACAGGATGTTGGGCGCGTCCTGCTCTTTTTTTGCACATGTAAAAAGAGTTGGCGTCAAAAGGCTCAGCCCAACACTCATCTTGAGAAAACTGCGACGATTTACGTTCTGCATGCGATTCTCCTCCTCCTTTGTTTTCTGAAGATCAAATCATCCGTCGACAGGATCATCGTCCCGCCTGTCCCAGCAGAATGTAGATGAGGATCGTAATCGACAACAGGATGAATCCCGTCACTTTCGCATACTTCCACTGCTGTATATCAACAACCTTGACATCAGTGATATTAAAAGTCCGTTGCACCGGATATAAATAGGAAAAGATGAACATGACGATCAAATTGAGAATGAACTCGATGCCCCAGACGTGGACGAAATGGATATTGACCTTGAGTATGAATGTCATGGTTACATAAAAAGCTAGACCCACAAAGATGGACACTTTGGCGCCCATGGCCGAGATTTTGGGCAAGAAGAAGCCGGCCAGGATGATGGAGGCCACCGGGATGAAGAAAATGCCGTTCAATTGCTGCAAGAGTTGAAAGAGCCCCTCCGGCGCATCGGCGACGAGCGGTGCGACCATGATGGCAAATATGGCCAGAATCGATGAGGTGAGCTTGCCAACCCGGACGAGTTTTGCCTCGCCCGCGTTTTTGTTCAGGTGCTTTTTGTAGATGCCGACGCTGAAAATGGTCGCCGCGCTGTTGAGGACGCTGTTGAAAGTGCTCAACACCGCGCCCATCACCACAGCGGCGAAAAATCCGTGCAAGCCAATCGGCAACACCCTCTTCACCAATTCCGGATAGATGGAATCCTGCGCACTGTAGAGCGAATCGCCGAAATAATAATAACCGATGACGCCGGGCAGCATGATGATGATGGGAATTAAAATCTTGAATACGCCCGTCAATAGCAGCCCTTTTTGCGCCTCGACCAGGCTCTTCGCACCGAGGGCGCGCTGAACAATGGTTTGATGCATGCACCAGAAATAGAGCTGGTTGATGATGAGCCCGGTGAACAGCGTTTCAAACGGCAACACCGAGTCCCTGGCGCCAATGACGTTGAATTTCTCCGGGGCGTGATGATAGACCTTCAGGAGCCCGTCGAGAACGTTGCCATCGCCGATCTGCAGCAGCGCCAGCACCGGGATGAGCAGCCCGCCCACGAGCAGGCCGTAGCCGTTGAAGGTGTCGGAATAGGCGACGGCTTTGAGGCCGCCAAAGATCGCATAGAGTGAACCCACGACGCCGATCATTATGACCGTCAGCCATAATCCCTCGGTTTTGCTGACACCCAACAACTCCGAGATGTTGAAAATGCTCTCCAGGTTGATGGCGCCGGTGAACAGGACGATTGGCAGCAGCGTGAAGATGAATGAAAGGATGAGAAAGGCTTCCACAATGGTGCGGGTGAGGGAGTCGTAGCGATACTCCAGGTATTGCGGAATGGTGGTGAGCCCCATCTTTAAATATCGCGGCACAAAATAGAGCGCCCCGACGATCAAGGCGATTGCTGAGGTGACCTCCCAGGCAATCACCGGGAAGCCGTTTCTATAAGCCGAGCCGTTCAATCCGATCAAGTGCTCAGTTGAAATGTTGGTGAGCAACATAGAGCCGGCAATGACGACTCCGGTCAGACTTCGCCCGGCGAGAAAATAGCCGTCTGGCGATTTCAGGTTGTCGTTTCTGATTTTGTACCAGGCGAAAAAAGCGACAAGCCCGGTGAATGCACCAAAGCTCAAGAATGTCAGCATTGTTCAATTTCCCATTTCATTGTTCAGATCGCCGAAATCCTACGTCCTCGGAAAAAGAGCAGAAACTACCACGTTTGCCGAATGCCCAGTCGCATCGTTCTGCCAAAGTCAGGATATCCGACAGTCGTAGAGTATGCCGTATTCAAGATATTTTTAATTTCCACATAAAAGCGAGTTCTTACACGCTCGCCAATAGAATAGCCGGCATTCACATCCGCGATCACATAATCGCCCAGCGGTTGCGGATAGACTTTGCCGTCTGGCGCCGGTGCGGCGAAACGGTTATTTTCGAAAGACGAAACATATTTTGCCAGGGCGGCAACATCGATGTTGTTTTTCTGCAGATACAAACCGCAGCCGGCGATCACCTCGGGAAATTCTCTGTTCTCCCGCATGATGCCATCCTGCCGGGCTCTTGTTTTCATGGCGGTGACGTTTAAAAAGCCCTGCAGCGCATTCAGTAATGACGTCATCCTGGCTTCAAATTCAATTCCATATTGCTCCTGATCGCGATTGAGATAGAGCTCCATCAATCGACCATTCAGTTCCGTTGTTCTGCCGCTGAGGACGATGGCATTTTGCTGTTGCGTCAGAAATCCGATGAGCGAGAGCTGAACCTTTGCGACGATGGAGCGGAGACCGGCATCCAGTTTGATGCGCGTTTCATTTTTCGGCGGTTGCAGGTCATTGTCCAAGGTGCCGCGCCGCGGCTGAATCTCGCCCGCGGCCAGATTGAGATGAATGGAGGTCAGGCCGGGCAAAAGAAAAGATCCGCCCACGCTGCCCTGTAATAACGCCGGTTCCCATTCATTGAGGATCGCATCGACTGAGGTAAAGGCACTGCTGCTGCCTTCAATGCTAAAGGCGCCGTATTCCTCCAAAAAGGAACGCGACCAGCGCAGACCGGCATCGACGGTCAGAGACGCAAAACGATGCTCATCGACGATGACAGCGGAAAATGTCGATATGTCATTTCGTCGCCCGACGTAAAACCGTTTGCCGTTCGGAGCGATCCAGCGGTTGTAGAGGCCACCGATGCGAAGCGTGTTGCGCCGGGAGAGCGATACCGCCTGCAGCAGGTTCACGCTCCACTCGCTGTCGCGTTCATTGGCGCGGCTGAACTCGTCCTTCTCCGGATATTCGACGATAAAGTCGGGATCCCGGCTCGCATAGGCGCCAATCACCTCGGTCGAGGTGCGTTCTGTCAAGTGGCCGGTTATTCTCAGATTCATCAGCGTCGACTGGAAAGGATCATAGCGAGAGATTTCCGTTCGCAGTCGCGCCGTCGCCGGCTCTACCGCCAGGCGCAACTCCTGTGCGCCATCAAAGTGAAAGAGAGAATAGCGGATGTCGAGTCTATCGCTCGGACGCCATTTCATCTGGCCATAAAACTGGGTGACGTCCTCTTCGGCGTTCATGTCCTCAGGGCCGTTCGTGTGCGCCGTGCTCAACGCCGTGGCGTACGACAGTGAGCCCATGGCAGCGCCGTGCGCGAGGTGCGCCCGATAGCTGTCGTAGGTGCCGTATTCGAGCTCAGCCGTGGTTCTCGGCGCGTTGTACTCTTTTGTGATGATGTTGATGAGTCCGGCCATGCCGTTCACGCCGTTCAGCAGGGCGGCGCTCGAACGAATCACCTCGATGCGTTCAATGTCCGCTGCCGAGAAGAAAAATGGCATCTCATGAAACTCACGTTGCCAGGCGCCATTGATGCTGTATTCCGGATAGGGGTAGCGCTGGCCGCGCAGGGATACAAATTGTTTCACCTTGCGGCCGCGCGATTCGATGAGCGCACTCGGAAAATAGTTCAGGGCATCGACGACCGTTTTGGCGCCCTGCTGTCTGATCTCTCTTGCTTGTATGGCGGATGTCGCGAGATCAAGGCCGGTTGATTCGAGCGTGGGATTCTTCACTACGTTGCGCGAACTCTCGCCGGTGACGGTGATGGCCTCCATGGGGAGCACGGTGGGAGAGAGCTTAATGATGAGCATCTCGCTCTCGTTTCCCGCTAGACTGATGGTGCGAACAACGGTGTTGTAACCCATCACGGAGACTTGCAGTCTGCAGAGCTCGGGCATTCTGCGCAACTCAAACTGGCCGTTCTCATCGCTCGATGTCCCCAGGTTCGTGCCCATGACCGTGATATTCGCTCGCGGCAGCGGTGCATCGGTCTCAAGATCGACCACACTGCCTTTCACCTCATAGTCTTGCGACGAGATGGTTACGCCGCAGAGCAGGAGGATGAACGATAGTAGAAAGGTTCTCGTGAGCATACAGCAGGTCTTTTCTTTCATTGTCTGATCAATCGCATGCCGTCTTTAATTGATAAAACCATTCATGGCAGGTGAAGCTGATCTGAGCAGCTTTTGAGAACGCAAATTCCAGCTGATCTGTCTGTGACACGCCTTCAACGATGCTCGACGAACTCTGCCACTCGCACAGGACGATGTTCCTCTATCGATTTGTTGGCGGCCAGAGCGATGGCGACTGATGCAAGGCCATCCCATGTCGTGACCGGCGGCTCGACTTGCTTTTTGACGCAATCGACAAAGATCTGCATTTCAGTCAGAAAGGAATCGACGTAGCGTTCCATGAAAAAGTTGAGCGGCAAGGCCGAATGGATGCCGTCCGCGTCGCTGTAAATATGATTGTCGGGCGTTTTGTTGGTGACCGTCGCCATGCCTTTGGAGCCAAAGACCTCCACCCGCTGATCATAGCCGTAAACAGCCCGGCGGCTGTTGTCAATGACGGCCAGTGCGCCGCTCTCGTAATTGAGCATCACGGTGGCTGTATCAATGTCACCCGCTTTCTCAAAGACCGGATCGACGAGGACGCGGCCCTGGGCGTACACCTCCACGATTTCGCTGCCGATCAGGTAGCGCGCCATATCAAAATCGTGGATCGTCATGTCGAGAAACAGTCCGCCCGATGATCTGATGTACTGTTCCGGCGGCGGCGCTGGATCGCGGCTGGTGATTTTCACGACGTGCGGATCACCGACAGCTCCGGAACGGACGAGGTCGCGGATTTTGAGGAAATTTGCATCAAATCGGCGATTAAAGCCGACCATGAAGATGACGCCGGTGTCGCGAATCTTTTTATCGATTGTTTTTATGTTCTCAATCGATAGATCGATGGGCTTTTCGCAAAAAATGTGTTTGCCGGCATCTGCCGCCGCCATGATGATATCGAAATGGCTGTTGGTTGACGCGCAGATGGCGATCGCTTGCACCTCCGGATCCCGCAGCACCGCGCGGTAGTCCGGCGTGGTCTTGGCGATATTCAGCTGTCCAGCAAGTCGTTTGCATTCATCTTGTGTGACGTCGCTCAGGACGATCACTCGAGCATCGGGGATGCGATTCGCCAGGTTCGCCGCATGAATTTTCCCAATGCGACCCGCGCCAATGACGCCGAAGGGGATGGTAGATTCATTCATCAGATGCCACCTCTCTCATTTAT
>RQOI01000257.1 GCA_003854995.1 Candidatus Zhuqueibacterota bacterium | reverse complement strand
AGGCGATTGTCCTGCCATGTCCAACTGCGCGGACGGCCATCTGACTGGGAGACACCAGGCTGCCGCCCGCAAAAACGCCCGACAGAGCGGTCACAAGAGTCTGCCGATCGATTTTAAGTCCGCGCGATGTATGCTGCAGCTGCGTGTCCCGATAATAAGCCGTATCGATGTCACCGGTCGTCAAGACGACGGCGTCAAATTCAGAGCGCAGGTCGTCCAGCTGAAACTGACGACCGAGCTCCTGCTGCATCTTTAATTCAATGCCTAACGCGATGATTTTGCCAATTTCGGCGTCGAGCACCGATTTTGCCAGCCGATCGTCCGAGATCGCATAGCGAAGATTACCCCCAGGGTGTTCATGCCTGTCAAACAGAGTGCAGCGATGACCGCATTGGGCGAGATAATAGGCTGCCGATAGGCCGGCCGGTCCGGCGCCAACGATCGCCACTCTATGCCCCGAATCCGCAGCGCACACGGGCTTGAACGGTTCAACCATTTGCAGATCAATGTCCGCGACAATTCGCTTCAGCAGACAGATCGAGACCGCCTCGTCATGGTGCCGACGGTTGCAGCTATTCTCGCAAGGCGCCGGACAGATGCGGCCGAGCACGGCTGGGAGGGCAATATCCTTTTTTACAGTCCGAATCGCCGCAGTCCAGTCTTTTTGCTGAATCTGTCGGATCATCAACGGGATGTTCATAAATGCCGGACACACGCGCTGACAGGGCGCCTGGCAATCGCCGATGTGCTCGCTGAGCAGCAGATCGAGCGTATCCTGGCGAAATTCACGAACGCGAGCATTATCCGTTTCAATGCACATGCCCTCTTCAACTTGCGCGGAACAGGATGGCAAAAGCTTGCCGGAATTTTTATCCTCGACCACGCAGATCATACAGGAGGTGTTGTGCGGCAAACCTTGCAGATAGCACATGGTCGGGATGGTTGTGCCGAGCTGGTTGGCTGCCTGCAGAATGGATGTTCCGGGGGCGACGGAGATGGTCTTGTCATTTATGTGCACTGTGATCATTATTTCTCCAAGATCCGCGATAGCGACGGACAAAAGGGAATGGTAGGTTGGCACAGGAAAGAATGGATTGAGCACAGTGACGCCCCAAGGGGGCAAAATGGGGCGGGGCAACGCCCCAATGTGCTCGCTCGACGGGCCATATGATCAATCCCACACGTACCGTTCATCATAATCAATCTTGTATTTTTTTAGCAACTCACGAAATTCATCTTTATATGATTTATTTTTATAAAGTTCCTTTTGGTCATTTATGTAGCGCACAACATTCTGCAATTGCCAACGATTGTGGCATAATGCCCCTTTCTTTTTGCTCCGTTGGAGCGCCCTATTCTGCCCCTTCGGGGCGATCCACTCCCCCATCTCCCACCCGCACCGCCCCCACCGGACAGACCTGAAAACACGTATCGCATTTCGTACACTCAGCCTGCACGATCGCATGCTTTTGATGTGGCGTAAAGGGTATGGCATTGACCGGACACTTTTGCGCACATATTGTACACCCAATACAATCATCCGTAATTTCATATCTGATCAACGCGCGGCATTTCTTCGCCGGACACCGTCCATCCAGATGCGCCTCATATTCATCGCGAAAATATTTCAACGTCGACAACACCGGATTCGGTGCGGTCTTGCCCAATCCACACAGACTCCCGACTTTGGTCTTTTCGGCCAAATCTTGCAGCTTTTCCAAATCCCCGGCCACTCCCTTGCCGGCGCACAATTTTTCCAAAATCTCCAGCATATGTTTTGTGCCGATACGACAAAAAGTGCATTTGCCACATGATTGATCGAACGTGAACGTCAAAAAATAGCGCGCGATATCCACCATGCAATCCGATTCATCCATCACCAGCAGGCCGCCGGATCCCATCATGGTCCCGGCTTTGGTCAGCGCTTCAAAATCAATTGGCGTATCTGACAGCGACGCCGGCACGCACCCGCCGGATGGACCTCCGATCTGCACCGCCTTGAACTTTTTGCCGCCCTGAATTCCGCCGCCGATCTCCTCGACAATCTCGCGAACCGTAATCCCCATCGGCACTTCGATCAACCCTCCGCGGGCGATTCTGCCAGCCAATGAAAAGACCTTTGTGCCCGTGCTGCGCGCTGTTCCCAGTTTCGTAAATTCATGTGCGCCATTTCGCAAAATCCAGGGTATCGTTGCAAAGGTCTCGACATTATTCACCACGGTCGAATGACCCCACAAACCCTGGACAGCGGGATAGGGCGGTCGAAATCTCGGCATACCTCTTTTCCCTTCGAGCGATGAAATGAGCGCCGATTCCTCGCCGCACACAAAAGCGCCGGCGCCTTCCATTATCTTTAGCGAAAGAGAAAAATCACTTCCCAAAATGTTTTCGCCGAGCAAGCCCTCTTTTTCACACTGAGAGATGGCATGGCGGACGCGGACGACCGCCAACGGGTATTCGGCACGAATATACAAATATCCTTGTCGCGCTCCGATGGTGTATGCACCGATGATCATTCCCTCGATCACCCGGAACGGGTAGGACTCGAGAATCATGCGATCCATGAATGCACCAGGATCACCCTCATCTCCATTGCAGATGATATATTTTTGCTCATCCTCGACAGCTCGCGCTATCGCCCACTTTTTCCCGGTCAAGAACCCCGCCCCACCCCGGCCGCGCAAGCCACTTGCAGTCACTTCATCGATGATCTCCTTTTGCGTAGAGTTCAGGGCTTTTTCCAGCGCCGCAAAGCCGCCTCTCGCACGATACTCATGCATGTCAAGGGGATCGAGTGTGCCGGCATGCTCGGTCACGATGTGTCGTTGCCGACCGAGAAAGGCTTCGAGTATTGGATCGCGAGCAAATAACGGATGCTGTGTAAATCCATCTCCTCCTTCATCGATGAACAGATTTTCAACCCATTTGAACGCTCTCGTCTTGAGCCGTTCTTTTGCCGACGGCTGCGGAAAGTGCCGAAGCACAATATCTCGGACCTGAGCCGGCTCGACTTTATCGTACAACACCGGCTCGCTATTGGGCGCCACAACCTCCAACAGAGGCACCCGATGGCACATCCCGACGCAGCCGACGCGCTTGACATGCGTGCGAATATTCGTATCAACGAGCGCCTGTTCCAGTGCCTGTTGAACGTAACTGCTGCCGCTGGCCACGCAACACGATCCCAATCCAATGCGAATTTCGCCGATCTCCTCGACGGATTGCGTGTGAACGACGCGCTGTGTCGGTTCCGCGGGCGCCCGCGATAGATAGTCGCGGATGACATTCTTTACCGATTCAGGAGTGACATGGCCATAAGTGACTTTATCGATCTGCACCACGGGCGCCAGGGTGCAACAGCCCAGACAAGCGACCTTTTGCACCGTGAATTGCCCGTCCGGATCAGTGTCGTCTTTTTCGCCTATGTGGAGATCCCGGCGAAAGGCATCCACCACCTTTTCCGATCCCTTGACGTGACACGCTGTGCCAGTGCACACCTGGATGATATGTTCGCCAACCGGTTTGTGACGAAACTGCGTATAAAAAGTGGAGACGCCCATAATGGCAGCCGGCGTGATATCCGTCTTTTCGCATATGTATCGCAATACCTCTTCCGGCAGGTATTTATATTCTTCCTGCACTGCCTGCAAAACAGGAATAACAGCATTAGCCTGCGTTCCGAATTTTGCAATGATGTGATCAACCTTTTGCAGCTGATCAATATCTTTGTTCTGTTTCAATATGACGGACATTTAGTTTCCAATGCAAAACAAGTGTTCTTCGCCGCGGATGTAGATTCTGTCATGCATGAATGCCGGAATAGTATCTGCTTTCTCTCCCAGCACATTATCGGCGACAGATTCGAACTGTCCTGCCGCCTTGAAAACATGCACGACGCCATCGCGATCCATTAAAAAGACATTATCGCCGGCAACGATCGGCGATGAATAAAAGCCATCATCAAATTCATGTGACCAGTTCACTTCGCCGGTATGCGCCGAAAAACAGGTGACGGTGCCATAGCTGGAAGCGAGGAACAGCAAATCCCTGATCGCCACCGGACTGGATGCCTCTGATAGATCATCCTCGTATTTCCAGGCAATATGCGGCGTCTCGTCCAGTTTGATGCCTGCCAGCACAGCATACTCGTTCACCGCAAAAATCCAGCCCTCTGAATATGCGACGGACGGCCCAACCTCGGCATCCAAGCACTCGACACGCCAGTATTCCTGACCGTTCTCCGGATCATAAGAAATAACAAAGGGATTGGAGCTGAGGATGAATTCGATGCGCGGCCCGGTGTTCACCAGAACAGGAGAAGCCCAGGAAATCTGCACATCGTTTCTGGGCGTCGCATAGATCTGTTCACCGGTCGCACTGTGCAGCGCCAATATCTGCCTGCTGGCGTTCGTGTCATATTGGATGAGCAATCTGTCCTGGAACGTAAAAAGAGAGGA
Source organism: Candidatus Zhuqueibacterota bacterium (assembly GCA_003854995.1). Lineage (GTDB taxonomy): Bacteria > Zhuqueibacterota > Zhuqueibacteria > Residuimicrobiales > Krinioviventaceae > Kriniovivens. The sequence continues at coordinate 831 of RQOI01000257.1, read as the reverse complement.
AGCGTGACCATAGTGGTTATCCGGAACACCGATGTTTTTGCTCCAGAGTAGATCGCCGTCAAAACTGAGACAGGCCAAATCGCCGGTGGCAAAAATGACAAAGACACGTTCGCCATCTGTGGCCATCGTCGGGGCGGCGTAACCGGTGTCCTGGGTCGCATCCGGCGCCTCTTCCGGAGAGCCGGCAATGTCATTCAGCTCAGTTGTCCACAGCAGGTCACCGGAATCGGCATCGTAACAATAGACCTCCTGAAACTCTTCATCAGCTCCAGCCATGAATATTTTCTTCTCCCAGATGATGGGAGAATTCAAGCCAGGACGTGGGACACTAGTTTTCCACTTTATATTTTCGCCCGTCTCGCCGTTCCAAGAGGTCAGTACTTTTGTATGATAGGCGATGCCAATTCCTTCCGGTCCGCGAAACGTCGGCCAATTGTCCTTCATTTCCTTTTCTGAGGCAAATGAAACCTTGATCTCTTTTGATGAAACTCCAATTCTATTTTCCGAAAAGACGCCCAGAAAAAAGGCCAGAATAAAAAGCGCCAGGCCGCTGTAGAGGATGTATCGCCGTCCCAACAAGCGCGTCTCCCACGAATTTTCCAGTTTTTCTTTGCCAAAATCTGGCCACGTCCGCTGCAGGGAGCTGATGTACTTGAGTGAAATCAACAGCACCATGGCCGAAATGAACAGCAAGAATCCGCCCGTCCGTATTTGCCATTGACTGGTGAAATAGGCTCTTCTCGCCAATAGATCGAGCGCCCGGATCTGTGCCTTGAGCGCATCGTCCTGCGGATTCTCCTGCAATTGCAGCATCAGTTCGCTGAGCGCTGT
>RQOI01000256.1 GCA_003854995.1 Candidatus Zhuqueibacterota bacterium | reverse complement strand
CTCTGCGGGAAATCGTTTTTATTGCCAGGCGTGCGGCTTTGAAACCGAATGGACGCCGGAAGGCTATCTCGAACCGATCCATTCCAGCGATCAACCACGACGCAGCGTGACAGAGTGGGTGAGCTGGCAAAATGATTTTTGTGAAAAAAAAATTCGTCGGATGAAAAAAGAAAAGAGCCCGGACGCGATTTTTTCGGACCGGGAGGTCACCCTAAAAGTTGGGTACAAAGCGGAACCGCTCAAGACCGTCATGCGCGGCAAAATGATGCTTTTCATCGATCGATTCAGTTTGGCCGGCGATGACGGCGATGAGAAGGTGTTCCCCATAGAGGATATCGACGGCGTGCAAGTATTGCTGGCGAATAAATTCGAGTTTTATTGCAAGGGATCGCTTTTTAAATTTGAATTTGCGGATCCCAGATGCTCGGGGTACAAATATATGCATGCGATACAAAAGATTGCGCCGGAGAAAACAGAGTTGGAGTGAGAGGTGCTTGCTGCCGCAGCTCTGCCAAGTTGTCGGATAATAAGAGAGGAAGAATCATGAAAAAAACGATCGTGTTGTCTCTGGTGATCTCCGCTTGCCTTTTTGCGGCGAAAAAGGAGATCACCAAAACAGGGTGGAATTTTGGTCTGTTGCCGGTCATCGCCTATAACACTGATTTGGGATTCGAATATGGCGTCCTATTCAATTTTGTCAATTTTGGCGATGGCAGCAGCTATCCGAATTATAATCAAAAAGTCTATGTCGAAGCGTCCCGCTACACAAAGGGGAGCGGCATCTATCGCGTCTATTATGACTCCTATACCCTCATCCCGGGCCTCCGATTCATCGGCGATGTGAGCTATCTGCCCGATCGCGCCTACACTTTTTACGGCTATAACGGCTACGAATCGGTTTACAACGCCGACTGGGAAGATCCGGATGCGCCATCCTACAGGACGCGGGTCTTTTATCGCTATGATCGCGACTTTTTGCGCTTGAAAGCTGATTTTCAGGGCAAGATTCGCGGCAACACCCTGCGATGGGCGGCCGGTATCACCGGCCGCAATTGTAAAGTCGCTTCGGTTGACATCGATAAAATGAACAAAGGCCAGGATGAGGAAGATAAACTGACCCCCCAGCCTGGTCTATATGAGAAATATGTCGACTGGGGATTGATTTCGGATGCGGAAAAAGACGGCGGTTTTATCACGACGGTCAAGGCCGGGCTCATTTACGATAGTCGTGATGTGATTTCCGATCCGGGTCGCGGCATATGGTCCGAAGCCACCCTGATCGCATCACCCAGGGCGCTCGGCAGTGAAGTTGATTTTATAAAGCTGAATCTGACGCACCGGCAATACATCACGCTCTGGCCGCAAACGCTTGTCTTTGCCTATCGATTGGGATATCAGGAGACCTTGTCCGGCAAGACGCCGTTTTATTATCTGCCCATCATCGAGCCGTCCGAAATGCTGGCGTCCAAGAGCGAAGGCCTCGGCGGCGCGCAGTTCAACCGCGGCATCATGCGCACGCGGATGATCGGCGAAGGGATGTTGTATGGAAATTTTGAATTTCGACTAAAGTTCTGGCGCTTCACCGTCGCCAACCAGAATATTTACCTTGGGACAAATCTGTTCCTGGATGCAGGGCGAGTCGTGACGCCCGTCGATGTGGATGTTTCGCAGGTCACCGCGACAGAAGACCAGATCGCCTATTTTCATCCCGGCGCGGAAAAAATGCACTATTCGACGGGCTTGGGATTTAAGATCGCCATGAATCAGAATTTCATCGTCTCTGTGGACTATGGCGTGGCACTGGATGAACAGGATGGCGATAGCGGATTGTACATCTTGTTAAATTATCTGTTTTGAACTGTTGTCCGCATGAAAATCATGGCAATGCCGAACAGAGCGATCAACGTGCCGATGACCGCCCGAGCTGATGGTCGCCGCTGATGCACGATGAGCTCCATGGGGATGATCAAAAGGGGCACAGTCGACAGCAGGGTGGCGGCGATGCCGGCCTGAGTGTGCTTGACGGCCACGATCGAGAGCCAGACGCCGATGAAAGGGCCCAGGATGGCGCCGCCGAGGATGATCAGCGCTGAGGTTCTGTCGCGCATGGCCGCGATGGCCGGTTTGGCGTGTCGGGTGAGCGCGGCGATGCCCCACAAGAGGAGGGTCGCCGGCGCCATCCGGAGGAGGGTCGCTGACAGTGAATCGATGTCTTGGGTCAAGCCGATTTTTGCCAGAATGACGCCCAAACCCTGACCGAGCGCCGCCAGGCTGCCGAGCAGTATGCCGACCGCCCTGGCGTCATGCGGGCGCTCGTCCCCATGCTTTTCCGCCACTACCCACATGATGGCGCCAAAGGTGATGCTGATGCCGACGATGGCTGAGCGATCGAGCCTTTCTCCGAGAAAAATCCATGCGGTCAGTGTCGTGATCGCCGGCGCCATGGACAGCAGGAGCATGGACAGCCGGGGGCCGAGGATGACGATGGCGTAGAACAGGGCGCCGTCCCCCATGGCCAAGCCGACGATGCCGCTGAGTCCGAGCCAAAAATGGCTGGCTGCGCTGGCATGAATCGGAAAAAAGATGCCGGCCTGCAAAAAGAGCGTGGCGCTCAACAAAATAGAGGCGAGCAGAATCCGCAACAGGTTTGTCGGGAAGGCGCCGATGCGCCTGCCGGCGCTCTCGAACAGCAGAGCACCGCATCCCCATAAAAAAGCCGCTGTCAATGCGGCGATTTCTCCGATGAAAGGCATATTCTCTGTATGGATAGGTGATGATGACAATCACTATAGTGATAAATTGTCATTTCTGCAAGTTGAATATGAGCAAAAAAACAGGGCTGTTCCGCAAAAGGAGTACTTGGAACCGCCGAGGACACGAAGTAGCGCAGAGAGAAAATATGTTGGTTCTGTCTCTTATATATAAAGATATCATAGACACGGTAAAGAATGAAGACAGACG
>RQOI01000255.1 GCA_003854995.1 Candidatus Zhuqueibacterota bacterium | reverse complement strand
CAGCTTTTCATTCTGCCACGGCTTGGTGATAAAATCGGTCGCCCCCCCTTTCATCGCTTTGACGGCTGTATCGACATCGCCATAGGCGGTCATTAAAATGACGACAATGGAAGGATCTATTTCCAATATCCTCTCCAGCCAGTGAAAACCCTCAGAGCCGCTGGTGAGATCTTTGGTAAAGTTCATGTCAAGCAACACGACGTGATAGCTCTCATTTTCTAAAAGAAGGGGAATGGAATTCGGCGTCTCTTCTGTATGGACGATATAGCCGGCCTGCTTGAGAAGGAGTCGAGCGGCGACGAGGATATCTTTATTGTCATCGACAATGAGAATTTTTGCCATTCTTTTTCCCATCATATAATCGAATAAGAGAGCGAAAACCATGCCCAACGATAAATAAAACAAGGCACATTTTCGCCTGTTTCCAGGCGGACGACGTCAATCACGTTTTAAAATAGTTGTTTTTCAACAGTAAAACAAGTAAAAGTGCACGAATTCGTACAGTCGTTGTCTGATTCCGTATAACACTCAAACCGGATAGAGAAATTGCTTCATCACTAAGCACAATCCAGCGGACTGCTAGATCTTATAATAACAATTACTTGGGCATTCCATTTCCCATACTGATTACATTTCGGTAAAAGTGGCATGCTTTTCGCCCGAGCGGCAGTGGAAAAGTCGAGAGGATATCATGGACAGAGTGATCGAAAAGAAAACATGGGCGCCAAAGCGGATTGCTCTCTTCGCAATTCCCAGTTTCTTTGTTTTGCTTGTGCTTTACAGTCTCATCTTTGGCAATCACGACACCAAACTCAACGTACAAAAAGAGCGTATCATTGTTTCCGCTGTGGAGCGCAGCGAATTCCAGGAATTCATTCCCGTCACTGGCACCGTCATTCCGATTCAGACGGTCTACATCGATGCTCTCGAAGGTGGTCGCGTGGAAGAGATATTCGTCGAAGCGGGCAACCTGGTGAATGCAAATGACACCATACTGCGTCTCGAAAACACCAATCTTTTACTGGATATTTCTCGCCAACAGGCAGCCATGTTGGATCAGAAAAACTCACTCCGTAACACCCAGCTGCAAATGGAAAAACAAAAGCTGGAATTGTACAACAAACTCGCTGATCTCGATTATCAAATCAATCGCACCCGCCGGATTTACGAGCAGAATGAAACGCTGCTGGAGAACAAGATCATTTCTCGGCAAGAATATGAGGAATCCAAGGACGATTACGAATATAATCTGCGCAAACGCGAGCTGGCGATATTGACCGCAAAACAGGACTCGATCATGATGGCCATTCAAGTGGACCAGCTGGCGCAGTCACTCAAAAGAGTCGAAGAGAATCTGAGGATTGCCAAAAAGCGTTTGGAAAATCTCACCATCATCGCGCCGGTGGGCGGTCAGCTCACATCGTTGAACGCCGAATATGTGGGTGAGATCACCTCCGCCGGTGAGCGCATTGGCCAGATCGATATTCTGGATGGCTTTAAAATTCGCGCCGGCATTGATGAACATTATCTCGCCCGCATCGTCACCGACTTGAAGGGCGAATTTGATTTTGGCGGTGAAACTTTTCGTCTCGCCATTGTTAAGATTTTTCCGGAAATCGTCAACGGTCGCTTTAACGTCGATCTGGAATTTGTCGATGCCATGCCGACGGACATTCGACGCGGCCAAACCGTACACATCCGCTTGGAGCTGGGTGATCTGTCGGAAGCGATCACCTTGGCGCGCGGCGGCTTTTATCAAAAAACCGGCGGTCAGTGGGCGTTCGTCGTCGATCCGTCGGGCGAATTCGCGACAAAGCGTGAGATTCGTTTGGGCCGCAAGAATACGGACGTCTTTGAAGTACTCGCAGGACTGGAACCTGGTGAGCACGTCGTCACCTCATCCTACGACACCTTTGGCGATGCTGAACGATTGATTTTGAAATAGGGCAGAATCATTGAGGACAGAATCATGAACAAATTGAAAAATATCATATCACTTGTGCTCAGCATCGCTGCTGTGAGTGGAGCTCGGATTCTTACCTACCAGGACGCGATCAGCATTGCGCTCAAAGAAAGTTATACAATAAAATCTTTTGAGCAAAACAAAGAAGCCATGGAATGGGCTTACTTTTATCGCAAAGCGGAATTCAAACCGCGACTCGACGTTGGCCTCTTTGCGCCTGCATGGAATGAGAGCGTCATCCCGGTACAGCAGGCCAACGGGCTGCCGGTTTACAATTCATTTGGCTCGATGCAGTTTGGCGGCGAGCTGGCGTTCACCTATATGTTGCCAACCGGCGGCAACTTGGCTTTATCCAGCAGGCTTTATCGTGACGATCTCAGTACATCCTTGGCAGCACAAAACTATAGCGTGTTGTCAACGACCAAGGCCTACTCTCGCCTGGCGATCAGTTTCAACCAGCCCATTTTCAACAAAAATGAAAAAAAAGAGAATCTGCAGCAAGCCAAGTACTACTACGATCGCTCGACGAATCGTTTCACGCGCGGCCAGTTGGATATCATCTACGAGGTGACGCGCGGATTTTACGCTCTCTATCGTGCCACACGCGAGGTGGAGATCACGGACGAGAAGTTGAAAAACGCCGAGGAAGCTTATCGGATTGCCGAAATCAAGGCGCAGAACGGCCGCATACCTGAGGTCGATGTTCTCATCACCAGAGTGGATTTAGCGCGCAGTCAGGCTGTGGTATCGGAGAGCAGTAACAATCTCGAACGAGAAAAAGACAGTTTCAAGCAGCTCATCGGTCTCGCCCTTGATGAGGAAATTCAGATCGTCACGGATCTGCAATACGATACTTTTGCCATCGATATGGAGCGTTCGATTCAATCCGCTTTACAAAACCGCCTCGAGCTGGACGAAGCCAAGCTGGACATCGAGCTGCAAAAGATAGAGCTGGACCGCGCCGAACGCTTTTCTGCCCTAAAGGGCAACATTTCAGCCTTTTATGACGTCACTGGTTTGAGCACTATCGAAAGCAATTCCTCGCGTGCGCTGTTCGAATCATCGTTTGATAATTTCATCGATCGCCGGCCGAATCGTGGCATCACTTTATCAATCTCCTACCCCATTGCCGATTGGGGACGCGGCTCAGCGCAGGAGCAGCATGAAAGGGCGATCTTGAACGATTATGAGCTCAATTTCGACAATATTCGCACGAATATTGTGCGCGAGGTGCGCGACGTCGTCCGCAGCGTCGAGGAAGCCAAGAATCGCCTCACTATTCATGAGCAAAACCAACAGGTCTCGGAAATGACGTATGACATCAGCCGCAAACGCTTTGAAAACGGCGACATAAATAGTCAAGAATTAGCCCTGGAGCAGGAAAGGCTCGCGGAAAGCCAGATCGCCTATTTGGATGCGTTCATCACGTATCAGTTGCAGGTGGCGGATTTGAAGAGAAAGACGTTGTGGGATTTTGAGGAGAAGCATAGTTATTTGAATGAGATTATTAACTGAGAGCTGTCAGCTGTCAGCTGTCAGCTGTCAGCTATCAGCTATCAGCTTTCAGCTTTCAGCTT
>RQOI01000254.1 GCA_003854995.1 Candidatus Zhuqueibacterota bacterium | reverse complement strand
GAGTAGGTGTTGCGATTTTCATAGAGCTCGGCCATTTTTATGAGAATGGCGGGAGTGTATTCTTTTTCTTTCATTGGGGCGAGAAAGCCTTTTGCCAGCGCCGTGCCACCATGTTCTGTGAACGAGCTGGCAATGTAATGAATGGACTCGGTGCGCAAATCCACCTGCGTCATGTTCGCCCTGACGAGCCCATCGGCTATATTCATATCCTCAATGAGCGCCAAAAATGTGCTGATGGCCTTGGCATATTCGGTGAGATTATAATAGGTCCAGCCCAGTTTGTAGAGCGCCATACTATAGTAAGGATTATCCCATTGTGAGAGTAAAACCTGGTAATGGTTGACAGCCTCGTCGAAGAGGCGATGATCAAAAAGGTACTCGCCAATGCGGAAATGCGCTTCCAGCGCAATGGGAGAATTCGGATAGTTCTGGGTCAACAGCTCAAAATTGGCTTTGGCATTGTCCTGGTCGCCTGCGTCCATATAGGCGGTGGCCAACTTGTAAATGACTTTATCGCGATATTTGATAGCGGGGTATTTTTCGATGAGCGCTGAACAATAAAATATTGTCTTGTCCATTGACAGAGACGGCATATGCGGTTCCTGCGTCAGCTCGCCTTTTTGAAAAGCGGACAGCTGCTCCTCATATGTCGCCATCTCTTTCTGGAAAACAAGCTGAGACCGTTCATAATGCAATTCGGCCAACTGAAACATGAGCGTTGGGGCAAATTCGCTGTTCGGATATTTGTTCAGGAGCGCCTCGTGCTCGGATAAAAGCTCATCCAGAATCGTGATGTCACCGGACGCCTCTTCAAGTATCGCGGCGACGACAGAGCTCTCCTGGGCCTGCACAAGCGGCAGTGTCAGTGGGCTGATCGCAAACATACAGTATGCGATGATTTGTTGAATTTGGTTTTTCATTCTGTTTTTAGATTTCTCTGCTGTCGCTCCTGTTGCCGCTTCAGAAATGTCGCCCGTGATTTGCCATACTCCGCATAGGCGCGCCAGTTTCGCCGCTCCTCGCGCAACGCGGTGATGACAGCGAGCTTTTCGAGCTGCAGCCGATGTTCCGTCAATTCCTGACGCTCTCTTTGAATATCGCGTAATAAAACAGTCTGACCTCCGGATAGATTCCGCCTCTTTGCGCGGGAATTGTCGTTCAGCTCATCGACAAGATTGCCTTCCAGGACAAATAGCTCCTCCAGCCGCTTTTCGATTCGCGCGCGCTCCAGTTGGATGTTTTCGTTGATCGTCTCAATCGACGTGGTGACGTCATCCTCGTTCGGAAACATGGCGATCAGATGCTCATAGATCGTGATGGCTTGATCGTAACGAGCTAATTTGAGATAGCACCTGCCCAGCAGAAAGAGACCCTCTTGCGCGATATCGCTCGTCTCATAGTGCGTATATAATTCCGTCAGCGGCGGAATGGCTTGCTGCCACTCTTTTTGCTCGGATGCCGCCCATCCGATGGCGAGGAGCCCCTGGGCGTACTGGTCGCTGCTGGGCCTCACAGCGCTAAACTGCTGGATGGCACGATCATAATAGCCGAGCTCATAATACAGGTAACCGAGCGTCTGGTGCGCTTGATCGATGACATGCTGTCGCTCATCATTTATCACCGGCAGTTGAAACAGGCGCTCCAAGACCTCTATGGCCTGGTTGATGTTCTGCATGCGCAGCATAGATATTGCCAAAGTGTACAGAATATAATCATAATAGGGACTTTTTGCAGTGGCTTTTGCCAGGACATCGACGGCGCCGGGATAATCCGCAAGTTTATAGTAGGCCATGCCGGCGTAATAATTGGCGAGGTCGAGAATGTCGCTCGACGGATTGCCGCGACAGAGTGTGCTGTAATATCCCAGGCTGGCCGAATAGTTATTTCGGTCATATTCTATGCGCTGCAATCCCAGCAGGGCATCCTGCAGGTGACTGCTTGAGATATGTTTTTTTATCAGGCGTTCATAGAGCTTGAACGCCCCTTCCAGCATATCGAGCTCATAGAGGCAATTCGCAAGTGTGTAAATCGCGCGCGCGATCTGGGAAAACTCTGAATAGTTATCGATCAGATCGATCAGCTCGTGCGAGCTCTGCCAATAGTCTCCGCTGCGGTAGTGGTGCAAAGCGACGTCAAATTTTTTCGCCGCTTCTTTTTCGAGATCACCATCTTTGACAATTTTGAATGGATTGACCTGGGCTGCAGCTGTGAGAGCGTATGCCAACAGCAGGACCACGATGAGTGAACGAGCGCGATTTTGTCTCATCATTGACATTTATGTAATAAAATTGTCTTCTGTGGCTTAAAATGGAACATCTTGCTTCTTTTCATCCCGCAAACGTCTTTCATATTGCTGCAACTCTTCCACTACTTTTTCCCGCTGCTTTCGCAGCTCTTCGATCTCTCTCTCTTTCTGTCGCTGCAGCTCTTGTTCCTGTTTGACTTTATTATCCCAGTTTTGAAAGAGCGTCCATCGATGAGTGATGCCGACAATGATTTTCCAGTCCGCATAATCCTCCAAGAAGCGTGGCTTTGCCGCTCGTTCGCTCTGACTCGGCTCATAACCACCCAGCTCGATGTCACCGCCCAAATCAACAATCAGGCCGCCGAGCAGAAATTTGTAGCCTCCGGACCAGCGCAGTGAGTTTTGCGTCAGGTCGATGGGATGGTTGATAAATATTTCACCTGTCACTTCTGTATAGATTTGCGCTGATCGAACTGCCAATTTCATGCCAAAACCGCCCATCAGTTGATTGGTATCGCCCGCAATTCCCTTGCTCGAGTCATGGCTTCTAAAGCCTGCATTGAAAGTGAATTTCAGCGGCAGAGGCGATTTGCTGTGACGAAAATCGAGCGTGAGCAGTCCAATGAACGCATAACCGATGGCGTCATCACTGTATGGTTCATATGGCAGCGGTTGAATCCGGGCGATCGGAAAATCTGCAAAAGCGACAATGCCAAACTGCGGCAGGCCGTGCATCGGAAAAGCCATTTTGACGCCTATTTTGGCGTCACCAGGCGGCCCTATGAGGTGAACCTGATCTGACTGGTATGGCACGAGATGGACAAACGTCTCAAATCGCTCGCTCATGCCAAGCGTCAAGCCGAGATTGATCGTGTAATCCTTGGCTAAAGTGGTGCTGTGCGCTAGTCGGGTGACAAAAAAAGTGCCGATGGGATTGACATAAAGGTCCCCGGCTGTTATCGTCTCGGCTTCATAGAGGCGAAGCATGCCTTTGCCGCCAGTCATTGTGACCTGACTTGCAAGGTGCGGGCCGGTGAGAAGAATGATGGCGTAAATTGTGACGCACTGTAATTTCAACGCTGCTCTCTGTTCAAGATTTTGAACATTAAATGTACAGGTTGAATCGCAAAGAATCAACTTGTTTTTGCAGTGCCATTTCAGTGACTGGCAGATTACAGAATTCTGCCAACGGCGGGGTCGCTTGCAGTGTCAAGTTCGAGCGCCGGCCGCCCAGCGCGAAAGCGCAGCCAGTTGATGGATCGACGCACTGGCTGACGCTTGACAACCCAACGCTCAAGACGAAATTTCCCCGGGAAATCGATCAGCGTCATGCCGATGAGAATGGTGAGTATCCCTTGTCCTGGTAGAACGAGCATCATGACGCCGGCGAGGAGCAGGATGACACCAAGCATATTTTTGCCCAACAGCATCACAACTCTGAGCAGGGGATGCAGCTGCAACCAGGGCTTTCGGCGACGACCCTGATGCGCAAAGTAATCGGCCGGCAGCCGAACGATTAAAATGGGCGTGGCGATCAGTGTGCCGACAAAGGTGACCGCAGATATGACGGCAAAGATCAGGAGCAAAATCCGATTGTTCTGCATCCAGTTGAGCAGATTGTTCACTATGGCAGGAATATCTGTCATCTTTTTTCTCGTGCAGCGAGCCGTTCTATTGACTTGACGAGCGCCTGGGTCCCCTCTCCGCCTTCCGCGTGCGCCTGATTTCCGATGAACAGCTGATGCACAAGACTCAGTGCGGGTGTGGCGACGAGCACCTCCCGCGCGGCTTCCAGGGCTAATCGCAAGTCTTTTTGCTGCAGGTCAATCATAAAGCCCGGAGCAAAATCACGCGCCACAATTTTAGGACCCAGATTGGCAAGTTGCCAGGAGCCGGCAGCGCCGTTCCTGGTCGCCTCGATCATGATGTGTGGATCGACGCCGGATGCTCTAGCGAACGTCACGGCTTCGCACACCGCCATATTGGTGACCGAAACGAGAATCTGATTGCACAGTTTGACCGTCTGACCCATGCCGTTGCCGCCGACATGCGTGATCGCTTTGCCCATAGCCTGAAAAATCGGCAGACATTTATAAAAAACGTCCTTGTCGCCGCCGACCATGATGGCCAGCGTGGCGTTGACTGCACCTGTGTCGCCGCCACTGACCGGCGCATCCAGCATCGCGACGCCCTTTTGCGCCAGCCTCGCCGCTATGTCGCGAGTGACCGCCGGCGAGATCGTGCTCATATCGATGACGACGCTGCCGGCTCCAGCGCCCTGGACGACGCCCTGCTCTCCGAGGATGACCTCCACGACATCCGGCGAGTCGGACACCATGGTGATAATGACATCAGCGTTGCTTGCCAGCTCCTTTGGTGAGGCTGCTGCTTCTGCGCCGGCAGCTGTCATGTCCATGGCTTTTGTTGCGGTGCGATTCCACACCGTGACGCGGTAACCGGCTCTGAGCAGATTGAGACACATGGGCCTGCCCATAATGCCGAGTCCAATGAATCCAATTCTTTCCATTACAACCTCCGTCGCGTGCAGCTGCGTCAACTGTATCTTAATTCCTGATCTTCACTCCATACCTCTGCCTAGAAAAGCTCGAGGAGGGCAAAATAGGTCGTCAAGAGCGAGAACAGCACGACAGCCGCCAATCCGCCATTCATAGCCCACGTTGCCTTGTGCTCCCGCATCAGCGATTTGTCGTTGATCAGAAAGAAGATCGGGATGGCCACAGCCGGCAGAATGCACGCCTGGAATGCCTGCGAAAAGATCATCATGGCCGGCGGCCTCTGCGGCAGCACTTCCAGGCCAAAGCAGAACAGGAGACCCATGCAGCCGAGAATACGATAGAGCGGCGATCGTATCTTTCTCGGTTTGCCCGTGTAGTCAGAAATGAGCCATGGCGCGATGAGAATGATCGGAAATATCGTCGACAGTCCGGCGGCAGCAATGCCGGAAATGAGAAGGAAGGCGGCGATTTTCCCGCCGATGGGCTCAAAGAGATGGATCATTTCGATCGTATTCGTGAGCTCGAGTCCCATGACGTACAAGGTCCCGGCGCTGACAGCCATGATGATGCCGCTGAGAAAGAGCATGGACGTCGCCGATACCAGTGCGTCTTTCTTCTCAGCGGCGAGATCTTTGATCGTCCATCCCTTTTCAGCGACGACCGTGCTGCGAATGATGAATACAGCGGCTGAACAGGTTGTGCCGGCCATGGCGGCGACGAGCGCAAAAGCACCCGGCTCATCCGGAACGCGCGGCACAAGTCCCTGCAGCAGCGCGGCAAAACTCGGCTTGACCATGAAGAAGACGACGATGAAACAGAGGCCCATCAATATGACGAAAAACGTCAGAATTTTCTCAAATCTTTGGTAATGTCCGAACCACAAAAGAACGTACAGGCAGATGACGAGCACGAATATGATCCAGAACCGGCTAAAAGCAAAACCGCCGGCAAGTCGCATGCCCTCCTGCAGCAGATCAGCGACAATGCCCGTCACGCCCATGAGGGCGAGCAGCTCGCCGAGGATGAGAGCGATCATGATATAGATGGCCAGAACGCGCCCATATTTCCACTTTGTCTTGATCGTAAAGAGCGCGGTTCGACCGGTCACCAGCGTGACCTGTCCATAGGCCACCATGAGCACAAAAGTGAAAAGGCAGGAGAGCAGCAACGCCCAGAACAAGGCCATGCCATATTTGGCGCCGGACGTAGCCATCGTCGTCACGCTGCCGGTTCCGATGTTGTAGCCGATGAGAAACAAACCTGGTCCGATGGCGGCGAGAGCGTATCTGAGTTTGTCGCCGATTTTCTGGGACATGAGCACCTCTTCATTTCAAACGAGCCATGCGAGTTGCGTCTGTGCGCCGCCGCAGTGAAGTGCGCGACATCTGTTTTGCCGGGACCTGCACCAGCTCAGCGTCAGTCCGCGGAAAAAACCTCTCTGCCGGCGACAATCGTCCGTCTGACCTGCAATTCTCCGTCCTGCAATGCAAAGATGACCAGGTCAGCGCGTTTCCCAGGCAGCAATTCGCCGCGATCGCCAAAGCCAAAGTGGCGAGCCTGATTCCGCGTCGCCATGTGGATGGCGTCGGCCAGGGAGCAATGCGTGTAGGCCATTATGTTCTGCACGCCGCGGCTTATCGGCAAAGATGCGCCGGCGAGCACGTTTTGCTCCGGATATTTGATGATGCCTTCCGGCGTCATGACGACTTTTTTCCCGCCCGCCATGTATTCGCCTGGCGGCAATCCCGCCAGATCGAGCGCGTCGGAGATGAGCAGGATGCGCTCCGATCCCTTGACCTTGTAAAAGGTTTGCACTTGTTCGCGACGCAGATGGTGGCCATCCACAATGAGAGAAGCGGCGAGACGGTCGTCGGCGAGCTGCGGCCACAACGGATTGTCGTGGCGATGGATCATGTTGGCGCAGCCGTTCCCCAAATGCGTCGATATCGACGCGCCGGCGTCAACCGCTCGCTTAATCTGTTCGGCATTGGCGGCCGTGTGGCCGATGCCGACAACGACACCACGGCTGACAGCGGCCTCGATCAGCTCGATGGCGCCGTCCACTTCGGGCGCCAGCGTCAGGAACAGGATCTTGTCCTCCGCCGCTGCCTGGTACTGCAGAAATTGCGCGACCTCAGGCTGACGGACAAATTCCTTCAAGTGCGCGCCGCGAAAGCCGTCTTTAGATGATATGTAGGGCCCTTCGAGATGGAATCCTGGGATGGACGGGCCAATTTCTTCATCGCGAGCAGCCTCTGCCAGGATCTCGAAATTGGCATTCAGGCGTTCGTGGCTATTGGTGATGAGGGTGGGCAAAAACGTCGTCACCCCCTCCTCCCAGAGCGCCTGCGTCGCTTGACGAACGCCTGCAACCGATAAATTTTCGCCGCTGAAATCGATTGAGGCATAGCCATTGATTTGAATGTCGATGAGACCGGGCGCGATATAGTTCGCAGATGCTTTTTGCGACTCTGGCAGGCGAATGATTTTTGCTATGATGCCATCCGCTATGTCGATGCGCACCGGCGTTTGATCGAGATAAAACAGACCTTCAACAGACCGCACTCGCTGCTCTGCGGCCGGGAGCAGAGATGCAAGGGTGATGAGCAAAAGAGCGCTGAACCATTTCATTCTAACCTCCGCAAAACTCGACGGGATAAAATCGCACTGTTTTGCGACTTTTGCAAGGAAAAGTTGGCCAGACGGCGCGCGTTCTCGATGCTGTGCGGATTAATCATTTGTTTTCAAAAATGCAATTTGATATATTGGCACGCGTGTCATGCATGGGCGAATATGGGATAGATGCGCCATCGATCAGCCAGGTGAAGAACTATCGCGATGAAGAAACTATGGGATAAAATCGGGCCGGGTGTGGCCAGGGAGGTCGCGATCAATCGGGTCTTGGCCTCTCTGACCGCCAGGAGGGTCTGGAACGCCTTTGTGAATGCGCTCTCTTTTGTCATCTCGGCGGTCACTCACAAAACGGTTGTCTGGGGCTATCCGCCAATCGTCAATATCGAACCGACGAACATGTGCAATTTACGTTGCCCGCTCTGTGTCACGGGCAGCGGGATGATGAAGCGGCCGCCAGGTCGCTTGGATGTAAGCCAATTTCGCCAAGTTGTCGACCAGGTGGCAGACAAGATCATTTACCTCACCCTATATCATCAGGGTGAGCCCTATTTGCACAGTCAATTCAATGATATGGTCGCGTACGCAAAATCCAAAGGCCTCTATGTCACCACCAGTACAAACGGTCATTTTTTTACGCCGGAGATGGCGGACAGGGTTGTGCAGAGCAAGCTCGACAGCATGATCATTTCGCTGGACGGCGCGACGCAGGAGACCTATGCGCACTATCGTGTACGCGGCCAGCTCGATACAGTGCTGCAGGGGATTCGCAATCTGGTTGATGCGAAGAAGAGGGCTGCCACGCAAGTTCCCTATCTCTTTCTGCAATTTTTGGTGATGAAACAGAATGAACATGAACTTGCGGCGGTGAAACAACTGGCCAGAGAACTGGGGGTCGATCGCCTGCTCATCAAGACGGCGCAAGTGCTCACTTTGGATGAGGCCAAAGCCTGGCTGCCGCTGAACGAAAAATATCGTCGCTATCAATTGACAAAAGACGCCTTTGAGGTCAAGCGCGGCCGGGGCGCCTGCCCTCGACTGTGGATGACGACGCTCATCGACTGGGACGGACAGATCGTCCCCTGTTGTTTTGACAAGAATGGCGACTATGCGATGGGTCGTTTGGCCAGTGGCGAACGTTTTGCTGAGATATGGAAAGACAAGAAATATAACAATTTTCGTCGCCGAATGCTGCGCGATCGGAATTCGATCGAAATGTGCAGAAATTGCAATTACGGCGTCGGCTTGTTCAAGTAGGAAAGACGCATGATGAAGGATAATCCAGATGCCCTGATGTATCGAGAGCTGCGCAACAAGCTCATCTACCATAACCAGGATAAAAAAAAGATTGCCCGTGAGATGCTGGAGCGCTATACAGGATCGTCCATTGCAGACTTTCAACAGTATATCCTGTTGACCAATTTCGACAAGTATCTGGATCTGTTTGCGCAGCGATATCAGAGTACAAAGCACACTGGCTCGGCCTGGTCAGCCGCGCATTGTCCGGAATGCCACGTGACCATGGTTGACTTTAAGATCGGAGCCCCCACCGCCGCGCTGGTGATTGAGCTGTTGAGCGTCGTCGAGCCGCAGGCGGTGCTGTTCCTCGGCATGTGCGGAGGATTGCATGAGTCGCTGGTGGTCGGTGATTTCATCCTTCCGATGGCCGCCATTCGCGATGAAGGGGTGTCGCATCATTTCATTCCGCCGCAGGTGCCGTCTTTGCCCACCTTTAAAATTCAGAAATTCGTCAGCCAGATGCTGGTGGAGGAAGGTCTGGATTATCGCACCGGCGTCGTCCATACGACGGACTATCGATTTTGGGAATTTGATGAAGCCTTTCGAAGAAAGCTTTATGAAGAACGCGCCATTGCCATCGAGATGGAGTCGGCTGCCTTGTTCTCCGTTGGATTTGTCAGCAAAGTGCCGATTGGCGCGCTATTGCTCGTGTCCGATCTGCCATTGCGAAGAGAAGGGATAAAGACAAAAGCGTCGGCCAATGCAGTGTTTGCGTCGTTCACTGAACAGCATATCCATATTGGCATAAAGGCCATCACGGAAATTCAAAATAAAGGCGAGCACATCAGACATTATCGTTGGTAGCAATGCGGCAAATTTTTACAAAGCTGATCTCTCAGCTTTACAGAGAATGGATGTAGCGAGAGAGTCGCTCTATTCCCGTCTTTATGTTGTCAAGCGAATTCGCATAGGAAAAACGTAAAAATCCTTCGGCGTTACTGCCAAAATCGATGCCGGGATCAAGCGCCACGTGCGCCTTTTCCAGAATATCAAAAGCGAGATGATGCGAATTCGAGTCCAGATGTCTCGCATCTGCCAGGATATAAAACGCTCCTTTGGGTTCGTAGGCGATTTGAAAACCCAGTCTGGGCAGTTGCTCCAGCAGATAACGGCGTCTGGCGTCATATGTTTTCACCATCTCGTCGAGCTCTGGATGGTGGTCATTCAATGCTGACACACCCGCCCATTGGGCGATCGAACAGGCGCAAATGAACAGATTCTGTTGTGTTTTTTGTATCGCTCTTGTATAGCCTGTCGGCGCAATGATATAGCCGAGTCGGAAGCCGGTCATCGCATAGTACTTGGAAAAACCGTTCAGAACAAAGGCGCGATCCGTGTATTCCAGGATCGAGTGTTCCTTTTCGCCATAGACCAGGCCATGATATATTTCGTCGGAGATGATCATCTGCCCGAGCTCTGCCAGCTCTCGCAGAGTGGCGGGCGGCATGAGCGCGCCGGTCGGATTCGCCGGGCTGTTGATGAGAATGGCTTTCGTCTTTGCCGAAATTAATTTTTTAACCTGATCCACATTCAGGACAAAGCCGCTCCGGGCGTTGACAGGCGCATCGACAACGACGCCGCCGATGAAACGGACAAAATTCGGATAGCATGCGTAACCCGGATTTGCCAGGATGATCTCATCACCCGGATTCATCAGGGCGGTCAGAACCAGAAGCAGGGCCGGCGAAGTGCCTTGTGTGATGACGATTTGCTCCACGTCTATTTTTACGCCGTAGCGCCTTTTATAGTGATCCGCGACGGCGCAGCGTAATGGCGTAATGCCCAGGCTGTGCGTATAGTGCGTCTCGCTGCGCTCCAGGGCATGGATGGCCGCCTCTTTCACTTTGGCGGGTGGTGCAAAGTCTGGTTCGCCCACTTCCATATGAATGACAGGGTGGCCTGCTGCTTCGAGCGCCTTGGCGCGCTCAAGGACATCCATGACGAGAAAGGGTGGAATGTCACGCGATCGTTGTGAGATCATTTCGCTCCTCATCCTCATTTATACTGATGAAATATAACTCTTTGCTCTTTCGAACGCAAGATGCAAGAGGCAAATATTGACATTCATTGATAATTTAAATATATTGTCAATCATTCAACTCGAATGAATCCATAATAGCGAGCATCCATGATGAAACGCGATTTGTAATGCACTGGTAAACATAAATAAAAGGAGAAGTGATGTTCAACCCACTATTTTGGATTGTACCGCTTGCCTCCGTGCTTGCGCTCAGTTTCGCCTGGTTCTTTTTCAAAAGAATGATGCGCGAGAGCGAAGGGACAGAGCGAATGGCTGAAATCGCGCAGCACGTTCGTGTTGGCGCTATGGCCTATTTGCGACAACAGTACAAAGTTGTCATCATCATTTTTATCATCTTGACCTCGCTGTTCGCCCTGATGGCGTTGGCCGGTTTTCAGAATGGCTGGGTCTGGTTTGCGTTTCTGACCGGCGGCTTCTTTTCGGGTCTGGCCGGCTTCTTCGGCATGAAAACCGCGACCTATGCCGGCGCGCGCACAGCCAATGCCGCGCGTGAGAGCCTCAATCGAGGTCTGCAGGTCGCATTCCGGTCCGGAGCTGTCATGGGTCTCGTCGTCGTCGGCCTGGTGCTTCTTGACATTGCCCTCTGGTTCATCGTGTTGAACTTTGCCATCCCTGAGGCTGATGCCGGCCATAAACTTGTCGTGATCACTACAACCATGTTGACCTTTGGCATGGGAGCGTCGACGCAGGCGCTGTTTGCTCGCGTGGGCGGCGGCATCTACACCAAAGCGGCGGATGTCGGCGCCGATCTCGTCGGCAAAGTGGAAGCCGGTATCCCGGAAGATGATCCGCGTAATCCTGCGACCATTGCCGATAACGTCGGCGATAATGTCGGCGATGTCGCCGGCATGGGCGCTGACCTCTATGAGTCCTATGCCGGTTCAATACTGGCGACCGCAGCGCTAGGTGCTGCCGCCTTCATGCACGAGGGATCACTGCAGCTGAAAGCTGTGCTGGCGCCCATGCTCATCGCTGCTGTCGGCACATTGTTGTCCATCATTGGCATATTTGCTGTGCGCACGAAAGAAGACGCGTCGCAGAAACAGCTTCTCAGCGCCCTGGGCAGAGGCGTCAATTTATCTTCGCTGTTGATCGTCATTCTCTCCTGGGTCATCCTCAGGGCGCTCGGTTTGCCAAATGTATGGGGCGTCTGGGGCTCCATCGTGATTGGTTTGATCACCGGCTGGTTGATCGGCAAGGAGACCGAATACTTTACGTCGGCAGATTTCAAGCCGACTCGAAAGATTGCCAACAGCGCCGAAACCGGCCCAGCGACGGTCATCATCGCCGGCATCGGTATGGGTATGTTTTCCACCGCTTTCCCAGTTTTAACGATCGTCGTCGGCACTCTTTTAGCCTATTTGACTTCTGCCGGTTTCGAGATGACGAATTATGCCACTGGCTTATACGGCATTGGCATTGCGGCTGTCGGTATGCTATCCACCCTCGGCATCACCCTGGCCACTGACGCCTATGGACCCATTGCGGACAATGCCGGCGGCAATGCCGAGATGGCCGGCCTGGGCGAACAAGTCCGCAAGCGCACGGATGCGCTTGACTCCCTTGGCAACACCACTGCAGCCACCGGAAAAGGATTTGCGATCGGCTCCGCCGCCTTGACAGCGCTCGCACTGCTTGCCTCTTATGTCGAAGAGCTGAAAATCGGTATGGTTCGTCTGCCGGAAAAAGCCGCTGCCTTCACAAACGCCATGGGCATTGACGTATCAAAAGCGCAGATCACCCATTTTATGGAATATTTCAATGTCACGCTGATGAATCCCAAGGTCCTGCTCGGCATGTTCATCGGTTCGATGATGGCGTTCATGTTTTGTGGTCTGACCATGCAGGCTGTTGGTCGCGCGGCTCAGTCCATGGTCGAAGAAGTTCGCCGTCAGTTCCGCGAAATCAAGGGCATCATGGAAGGTGAAACGACACCCGATTACGCCGCCTGTGTGGCCATCTCCACAAAAGGCGCCCAGCGCGAAATGCTGGTTCCGTCATTGTTGGCCATCGCCGCGCCGGTCATTGTCGGATTACTCCTTGGCGTGGCCGGCGTCATGGGACTGCTCACCGGCGCTCTGGCTTCCGGATTTGTCCTCGCTGTCTTCATGGCGAATGCCGGTGGTTCCTGGGATAATGCAAAGAAGTATATCGAAGGCGGCGCCCACGGTGGCAAAGGCTCCCCCGCCCATAAAGCGGCGGTGACCGGCGATACGGTTGGCGATCCTTTCAAAGACACTTCCGGGCCAAGCTTGAACATCCTCATCAAATTGATGAGCATGGTCGCGATCGTCATGGCCGGTCTGACCGTCGCCTGGTCGCTGCTGTAAAGGCGGAAGAGAGCGACTTTATAGAGGGCGATCTGTTTTCCGGTCGCCCTTTTTTGTCTCGTCGCATCTCCTCTTCTTCAAATCATTCACGTTCAAATCACGTAGGTGAATCCATGCAAAAGCTGTCAAAGGATGAGCTCATTCAACTGGTGAAGGCGGTTTTTCCGCAGCTGCCACAGGACAATAAACTGGCCATTATCGTTGATGTCCCGAATTCACCGCAAGAGGATAAATCAAGCTGGGCTGCCCGTCGACAGCTTGCTTATGAGTGGTTCTGTGAACTGCAGAGCGGTCTGTCCGAGCTCGGTTTGTCGGACGTCAGCCTGGTGGCTTACCCCAGCGTGGGAATGAATAACGCCGATCTTCCTGAGTATGGCCATGCCGTCTCAGCGATCCCTGACCTGAGTACGAGCCTCTCTGCCAAAGTTACTTTTGCGGAGATTTTTACCTCACATCAGCTTTTTCTCGCCCCGACGCAATACTCAGCGACAGCACCGATGAAATTAAACGCTAAAAAATACGGTTTTCGCGCCGCTACCATGCCGGGTTTTGCCTTGAATATGATGCCGGCATTGCGCATCGATTACGGCCTGGTGAACGAACGATGCCAGCTGATGAAACAAAAACTGGATGCGGCCGTTGGCGCTGATGTCTTTTTCCGCGCGGATGACAAGGAGTGCCATACCTATTTTGACTTGCGCTTTCGACCCGGGCATGCCAGCAGTGGCCGTTTCCCTGATCCCGGCACGGCCGGGAACCTGCCAAGTGGTGAAACTTTTATCGTCCCATATGAGGGCGAGAAGGGCGAGCCGAGTCAGACGCAGGGCGTTCTGCCGGTTCAGTTTGATGATGAAATAGTGTTGTTCAAGATTCAAGCGAACAACGCTGTTGGCGTGCTGACAGATGGCGTAAAGAGCAGGGAACAGGCGGACTATCTCCGTCGCGAACCAGCCTATGGCAACATGGCCGAGCTTGGCTTTGGCATTCTGGCTGATTTTGGCCTCGAACCCATCGGTGAAATCTTGCTGGACGAGAAGCTTGCCTTTCACATCGCTTTTGGCCGAAGTGATCACTTTGGTGGCGTCACCGGGGCTGCCAGGTTCTCATCACCGAAAACCGTCGTCCACATCGATTACATCTATTCACCCAAGATCCAGCGTCGAATCAGCGTCTCCAACCTCGATCTGATCAGCAAAGATGCGACAAGAGAGACGATCATACAGCACGACAAATATCTTATCTTTTAAGGAAATTTGCCAAGGCGTCCGGCAGTGAAAGGTCAACTGCGGGTAGCCACGATGACAAAAGCGTAACATTAAAAGTTATTGAGCCTAGAAGATAAATAATATAACCACCGAGAACGCTGAGGAAAAACAGACGTTCTTTTTTTCCACAATGGTGCTGAGAGTGAATGTGATAAACTTTAGTTTTTTTTCATCTATTTTCTCGGCGGTCTCGGTGCCCTCGGTGGTTTGGATATTTTTGGTTGCGGCCAAAGGCCGCGCCAAGTTGATCTTTTGCGTCTT
>RQOI01000253.1 GCA_003854995.1 Candidatus Zhuqueibacterota bacterium | reverse complement strand
CAGTTTACGCCGAACATATGGCAACAAACCGCCCGCCTCGCGGATGGCGCGAATTTCATCCGGCAGCGGCGGAAAACTGTATTGGCTCTCTTTTATTCGTAAGCGCCCTTGATCCAGATCAAGGTCTATTTTGGCGCCATCGCGATACGCCTGCACCGCCTCCGGG
Source organism: Candidatus Zhuqueibacterota bacterium (assembly GCA_003854995.1). GTDB lineage: Bacteria > Zhuqueibacterota > Zhuqueibacteria > Residuimicrobiales > Krinioviventaceae > Kriniovivens. The sequence goes on along the minus strand of RQOI01000253.1, from coordinate 1,441 downwards.
CATTCGATGAGGAAAAGGCCCTGGTTGATCGCGGCGCGGTAGAATATGCGGGCAAAACTTTTCGCAATGACAGCCTGAATGCCAACGGCTTTGAGCCCCAGCACCGGTTGCTCGCGCGAGCTGCCGCAGCCAAAGTTGCTGCCCGCCAATAGGATATCGCCGCTGCGAACCTCGGCAGCGAACTCGGGATCGAGATCCTCCAGCAGATGCGGGAGAATCTCCTCCGCCGTCGCGCAGGTGTAGGTATAGCGCCCGGGGAAGAGCATGTCCGTATTGACATCATCGCCGTATGACCAGACTCTCATGCGTCGGCACTCCTTTCCTGTCGCGGATCGCGGATTTCTCCATACAGCGCTGCGGTCGCGACAGTTACGGGGCTGGCCAGGATGATCTCGGCATCGGCGCAGCCCATACGGCCTTTGAAATTGCGATTGGAAGTGGACAGGCACACCTCTCCGGGCGCCAGCGCCCCCTGATGGGCGCCCAGACAGGGGCCGCATCCCGGCGGCAACAGGATGCCGCCGGCGTCGATGAGGGTCTGCATGGCGCCTGAAGCAATGGCCTGCTGCAGGACGGTTCGGGAGGCGGGCAACAAAAGGAGCCGACACGATTTGGCGACTTTTGCACCTCTCAGTATGGCAGCAGCTCGTTCAAAATCGACCAGCCGGCCGTTCGTGCAGGTGCCAATGAGACACTGGTTGATCTTTTTTCCTTCAACAGTTGACACCGGCACGACATTATCCACTTTGTGCGGCATGGCCAGCAGCGGAACCAGCATGGTCATATCATAGGTGTAAGAGCGGTTGAATTCACAATCAGAATCCGACCATAGGGGTTCAACTGACTCTGGATCAGCACCACTCGCCGCAAGATAGTCTTGCGCGATCCGGTCAAACGGAAAGACAGAATTTTTTGCGCCCATTTCAACGCCCATGTTTGCTACAGTCATGCGATCGTCCATGGTGAGAGCGTCCACATCGCCGTGATATTCGACCGAGCAATAGTCCGCTCCATCGGCGCCAAGATCGCCGATGATGCGGAGGATCAAATCCTTGGCCGTGACATTGTCCGGCAGTCGCCCGGACAATTCGATTTTAATCGTCTGCGGCACTTTGAGCCATGTCTCACCGGTCAAGATAAGCGCAGCGGCCTCGGTTCGATCGATGCCGGCGGCAAAGGCATTGGCCGCGCCATAGGTGCAGGTGTGCGAATCGCTGCCCAGAATGAGATGTCCAGGCCTGGCATGTCCCTTTTCCATCACGATTTGGTGGCAGACGCCCTGGCCGACATCATAAAAATGGGGGATGTGAAATCGCTTCACATATTCTCGGATGCGAGCATGATTGATGGCGGTTTTTTCATCCGCGGCAGGGATAACATGATCGAGGACAATGACATGGCGCCCGGGATCAAACACGCCGTATCTGTCAAGCTCGCCGCT
>RQOI01000020.1 GCA_003854995.1 Candidatus Zhuqueibacterota bacterium | reverse complement strand
TGTCCGCGGATGTATCCACGGATGTGTCCGCGGATGTGTCCGCTGGCGCCTCTTCCGGCTCCTCGGCAATATCCTCTATCGTCGGCGTCCAGGTCTCCAGGAGCTTTTTCTCCACGAGATAGACGGCCGGCGAACCGGCGACAGTCGCGTAGATATTGTCTCCCTTTTCTTTTCCGAGAGAGACGTCCAGTTCGAGCACATCATTGACAAAGAACTTTGCTCGCACCTGCGGCGCCGAAAGGCCATAGGGAGCGAGAGAGACGGGATGATCATCGACAAACTCGACGACCTCCAATTGCGAGGCCTCGCGAGTGATGGTCGACATCTTCCAGCTCTTGGCTTTACGGGATTCGGGCTGTTCCAACATCCATGTTCCGGATGTATCTTTTGTACAGACAATGACCTGACCGGAAAATTCCAGCTCGAAACGATTGACGTCCGAGCTGCTGAAATCGGCCAGGTCTTTGCGTCGTAATGTATAGAGATCGGGATTCAACACCGTGACAAAAGCTGAATCGACCTGAAAGACCGGTTTGCGCGATTCGTCTTTTGCATAGTATTTGTCACCCGCCAATTTGCCGATGAGCAGAGTCTTTTTCGCCCGGTTTTCGCCGAGCAGCAGATCGACCTGCACGATAGGCTTTGTCAGGCCATAAGCGGCGAGATCTTTGGGATCCTCGTCGACAAACTCTTTGGCGCGCTCGCTGTTGAGGCGGTTGAGCACCTTGTCCACTTCTGATTCGTCCGCGGCATAATCGCCGGGTCGAATCTTCCACTCGCCCGCTTCCTTCTCCAGGGTGAACGAACCTTTGCGGTTGGTCAAATCAACGGCGCGCACCTGTGCTTTATCAAAACCGACGACCTTTTTATCGCGCAGATCGAACAGCAATTTTTCGATATTCGATTGCAGAGAAGTCGTGGTTAAGAACACATCCGGCGAGCCGCTCTTGCGCGCAAAGACATAAGAACCGGTCGGACTTTTGTCGCCCAGATAGAGAGTGTCGGTCCCGTTTTTGTGCACGAGGATGAGCGCTCCTCTCTCCGGATCCAGGCCGTATTCATGATAGTCCGCCGGATCGGACGAGATCGTCCGTTCGATCTTGGCCCAACTGAACATGTTGCCGATGGCTTCGATGGAGCTCTTGTCGCCGCCGGTCTCGATCGGCGCAATGATCTTCCATTCGCTGCTGTCCCGTAGACAGTGGATGCCGCTCGGCTGCAAAATGATTGCGGAAATGCTATCCGCTTCAATATTGACAAGCCTGCCTTCGATCTTGTCGGCCGCTTCCTTTTTCACGTCCTGTTTATTGAGCAAAACAACAGCCGCAATGCCGATGCAAAGGACAAGCGCCAGGATTCCTGTCGTTTTGAAATTCATATTAGCCTCAAACTATTTGATGAACGCTTTTGCTGTGAATGATCGTTTTATCAAATTCTCGAACATGAAAAGTACGCTCGCGATCGTTCGGCACATTCGTGCCGGACGCGCAATGGACGGGGACATTCGTCCGAGGCGTACAAATATTGCCACTTTTTTGCCACCCAAATTGAACATCGAGGCCAATCGAATAAATGAACAACTTTTGACGAGCCACGAATGCTGTTTGACGTGTGCAATTTTCATACAAAATCCAAGATAGTGTAAGGGCTTTCAAATCGAAAGCCCTTTATGTAACTATTTCCGGCGCCGGTAAACATAAATGCCCAGCCCAAAAACCGCCAGCGGCAGCAGGATGACGCCCAGCCACAGCATCAGCTTGGACTGCTGCGCGGTCATGGACAGCCGTCGATCCTCGGGATCGCGCGGCAGAATGGAGATGAGATCCTCCTCCTCAGCCAGCCAGTTGACCACGTTCAGGAACAGATTGCCGTTCGCCTGGAAATTGAAATAGGCGTTGGTGGCAAAATCCGCATCGCCAAAGACAGCGACGCGACCTTTGCTGGGGCCAGACAGCTCATCCGCCATCGCTTGCGGCGAGTTCGTCGCACTTTTCTCGGCAATGGTGAAAATGGCCAATGGCCCCTGATTATCCGCAGAATCAAAGCCGACCTGGCCATCGGCGCCGATGGCGCTGGTTTCACCCCAGCTGTTGTTGCTGGTTTTGGCGATTTCCGTCACCGTGACGCCTGTCGGCGGCTCCGCCATCCTGGCGACCGAACGAGCCTGCGAGAACAGCGTCATGGCGCCGCCAAAGCCTTCGACGATGGCGTGCTTTTCATACGACGTGACCACCGGCATGATCGGGCCGGCGCCGAACAGCTGGCCGACCGGCGACAGTTCGATGATCAGGTCATTGCCGAGCTGCACGCCCCACTCTGCCAGAAAATCGCCATACGATGCCGGCGATTCAGGGTCGAGCAGCAGCAGCAGCTTGCCGCCGCGCTTGAGATAGTCATCGAGCTTGCCCCGCTCCGGCGGCAACAGGTCGGTCATTGGCCCGGCCATGACGACGAGCGCCACATCGGCGCCAATGGAATCGGGCGCCTGAACGAGGAATACTTTGTCGATATCATAGTTCAATTCTGCAATGGCAGCTTTTGCTTTGCTCAGGCCGCCCTGCTCAGAATCATCGTAATCTTTTTCACCATGACCGGTAGTGAAGAGAATCCGCTTCACACCTTCGCGCGTCACCTTGATGAGCGCGTTGGTGATCTCTTCTTCAGACACAGTGGTTATCTTTTCCTGCTTGTCCTCGCATTCCAGGACAATGGTGCCGTAGTCTTTGATATCATACTTTTTCGCCAAACCCGGCTCTTTGTCAGGGTCGACGAACTCGTACTTGAACCGTTGTGTAAAGTGCGAATATTCGAGCATGAATTCTTCTGCCTGCGCTTCTTCGCCGGCCTTGAAGAATCCGATGACATTGACATCTTTATCCAGGTTTTTCAGCACCTTGCGCGTCTGCTCAGCCAGGCTGAATATCTTGGCCGCTGTCAGATCCGAGCGATAGGAGAATCGATGGCCCAGAATGTTGACGACGATGAGGATGCCAAGCAAAAAAATGACCATGAGGGCGGCGTTGGCGCCAAATTTCGCCGACCGGCTCGACAGACCCGATTTGATTTCCCTGAAACGCAGAACCACGTATCCTATGAGTAAAATGACGCCCACGATCAGCAGAATGGTCACGAGCGTATTGATCATCGACTGAATGGAATAGGTCACCAAACCTGCCAGGATGATGAGGAGACCCAGCAGGCCTATCCAGTTTGCATATTTTTTCATCTTCCCCTCCATCTTGTTGATTCAATGGATACGAACGAGAGGAATAATCCCATGAAAATAAAGCTGATATAATAGACGATGTGCTTGGTGTCCAGCACACCTTTGGCGAAATCGTCAAAGTGATCGATCAGCGAAAATGACGACAGCGTCTCGCCGAGGCCCGGGCTGACAAAGCCGGAAACCCAGCCGATGGCCCAGAAGAACAGGATGAACACGAAGGTGCTGACCGCTGCAATGATCTGGTTATCGGTCAGCGTCGAGAAAAAGACGCCGAACGCGATGTAGCAGAGGCCGAGCAGAAAGAGTCCCAGATAGCCGGTGAAAATCGGTCCGACCTCGGGATTGCCATAGAGAAAAAGAAAGATGATGTATAGAAACGTACCGCCCAGCATGACCAGAAAGAGCGTGCCGGCAGCGGAGAATTTGCCCAGGATCGCCTGCAGATTGGTGACCGGCGAGGTCATGAGCAGTTCGATGGTGCCCGTTCGCTTTTCATCGGAATAGAGCCGCATAGTCACCAGCGGCAGGAAGAACAGGGCGAAAAGGCTCAAATTGTGCATGATCGGCCGGATCGCCATCAGGTTGACGTTCATCTTTTGCGGCGCCATGCGATATTGTTGCGCCATCATGTCGACGCGCAGGCACATCTGGACAAAATTGGAGACAATGAGGTAGAAAAAAATACCCGCCAGAAGGATAAATAGTCCAATGACGACATAGGCGATGGGAGAAGAAAAGTAAGACTTTACTTCTCGCTGATATATGGCTAAAAAGTTTCTCATACGGCCTGTCCCTCCTCCTGTGTTGTCAGATGCAGGAATACGTCTTCGAGGCTCACGTCTTCGGCCTTTATCTCATAGAGCGGCCAGTCATTGGCGATGACGACGCGCGCGACCTCCGGCCGTATTTCGACCTCTTTGTCGCTTTCGACAAAGACGGTTGTATGGTTGCCGCTGGTCTTTTCGACCTTGTTGACGCCGCGAATAGCGCTGATCTTGTCCACGACAGCCTGCAGCGGCGCTTCGACCGAGACCGTCAGTCGGGTGGCGCCGGCGTGTTTCTTGGTCAGACCCTCGGTCGTATCCGTGGCGACGATGACGCCTTTATTGATGATGACGACGCGCTCGCAGGTCATGCTCACCTCGGGCAGTATATGGGTGCTGAGGATGATGGTGTGGTTGCCCGCGAGGCTCTTGATGAGCTGACGCACTTCGATGATCTGGTTCGGATCGAGTCCCACGGTGGGCTCATCCAGGATCAGGACTTCCGGATTGTGCACCAGGGCTTGCGCCAGTCCGACGCGCTGTTTGTAGCCCTTGGACAGGTACTTGATGACGCGATCGCTGACATTGCTGATGGCGACTTTATCCATGGCCTCGTCGACTGCCTTTTTGCGATCCGCGGGTGCGACGCCTTTGATTTTCGCGACAAACTCGAGATAATCCCGTACGCGCATGTCCTGATAGAGTGGCGGATTTTCCGGCAGATAGCCGATGCGCTTGCGCACCTGCATGGATTGCTCATGCACATCATAACCCGCAACCGTGGCAGTGCCGGATGTCGCCGGCAGGTAGGTCGTCAGAATGCGCATCGCCGTCGTTTTGCCGGCAGCATTTGGGCCCAGAAAGCCGACGATCTCTCCTTTTTCCACTTTGAAAGAGATATCATTGACAGCTGCCACATCACCAAAGTATCTCGATACTTGTTGCACATCGATCATAGAAAAGACCTCCTTTCCGCTGGAGCGAATCTATCGGCGAATGCCGAGCTGTTGAATGAGTTGCCGATATTTCTCAATATCATTGCTTTTCAGATAATCGAGCAAGCGACGTCTCTTGCCGACCATTTGCAACAAACCGCGACGACCGTGGTGATCCTTGGGATTTGTCTTGAAATGGTTGTTCAAATCGTTGATGCGCTCGGTCAACAGCGCGATTTGAGCTTCCGTGCTGCCCGTATCCTGCTCATTTTTGCCGAACTGTTTGACCAGTTCCAGTTTTTTTTCTTTTGTGATCGGCATTTGTGTTATCCTCCGTTAGCAAAATATTTTATGGACTCTATTTTATCTTTTTTGATCCTTTCGATCAGCTCATCTGTCGAGGCAAACTGACGATCATCGCGCAGAAACCTGTAAAAGTGGACCGTGATCTCCTTGCCATACAGATTTTCATCGAAATCAAAAACATGCACCTCCACGACCCGCTGCACGCCGGCGAATGTCGGCCGCGTGCCGATATAGGTGGCCGATTGATGCAGGCAACTCTCGATTATCACCGTCGTCGCATAGATGCCGCTCCGCGGGATGAGCTTGACGGAATTCGGCAAAAGATTGGCCGTCGGAAAGCCGAGCTGCCTCCCCAGCTTTTGTCCCGCAACGACCCTGCCGGTCACCGCATAGGGTCGCCCCAGCATGGCAGCGGCTGCCTCCACCTGGCCGTCCAGCAGCGCCTGCCGAATTCGCGTGCTGCTGATGTGCTGGCCGCCATTGGCGACCGGCGCCACCGTGCACACGCTAAAATCGAGTTCCTGGCTGAGCTTGAGCAAAAGCTCATCGTTCCCTTGTCGATCTCTGCCAAAGCCGTGATCGTGACCAATGATGATGGATTTCATCTTGAGCTTGCGGACAAGCGTGTCGCGCACGAAATCCTCGGCAGACGTGGCGGCGAAGGATTTTGTAAAGCGTGAAATGACAAGAGAATCGAGCCCGGTCGACTGCAAGACTGCGATCTTTTCATCGATCGTCGTGAGCAGATGGATCTCCGGCGCCCCCGCTTTCTCGACAACGATTTTGGGGTGCGGCTCAAATGTGACCAATAACGAATGCAGGCCCAGTGCCTGAGCCCGCTCATTCAATTTCTCAATGATCGACCGGTGTCCCTTGTGAACACCATCGAACGTTCCTACTGTCAGCGCTGTCCCATCAAATGGAATCGCCCGTGTCGTGCCCTTGAATATTTTCAACTCTATAGCAAGTTTTAAATGTCTCTAATCCATCTAACCGCGTCAATGCCTCGGCCTCTGCCAGGGTGTAATCGCCCACCCGCGTGCGAGTCAGGCTTCTGAGATAGGCGACCGTTCCCAGCGCCCGCGCCATATCGCGCGCCAACGATCTGATGTAGGTGCCTTTGGCGCAGACGATGCGCAATCGTGCCCGGCAATCGGCAACCGCCAGCAGATCGATCGAGTGGATATGCACGGTTCGCGGCGCGAGCTCGACCTCCCTGCCCTCGCGGGCAAGCTGATAGGCTCGTTGGCCATTCGTCCACAGCGCCGAGTACTGCGGCGGCTTTTGTTCGATATCTCCAATGAACAGCGGTACTATTTGTTCCATATTTTCTTGCGAAAAACGGCCTGGCGCTCTTTTCAGAATGCGGCCGGTGATATCGAGCGTATCGGTCTCGATGCCAAGCTCCATCTCGGCGATGTATTCTTTCGTCAATCCCATCAGTCGCGGCGACTCTTTCGTCGCCGCGCCGAGACAGACGAGCAGCACGCCGTCGGCAAACGGATCCAGGGTGCCGGCGTGTCCGACCTTGCCGCGTGTGCGGCGCTTGACAAACCGGACGACGTCATTTGACGTCCACCCTATCGGCTTGCGCAGATTGAGCACAAGGCCGTTATTTTGGCGTTGATCCGACATACAGCTGGATGACAAAGAGCTAGGTTTTAATTTTCTTGAGCAGATGCTCAATATGATCGGCGTATTCGGTCGTATCATCAAAGACAAAGGTGATCTCCGGCACAAAACGCAGGGTCAGCCGATGTCCCAGTTCAGTGCGCATAAATCCCTTGGCGCGTTCCAGCGCCTTGGCCGCCGCATCTTTTTTCTGTTCGTCGCCGTAGACACTATAGTATATTTTGGCGTGGCGAAGATCATCCGTCACGCGCGTTTTGGTCACCGTGATGAGTGCGAGCGCGGGATCTTTGATTTGGCGCACGAGCATGCTGCCCACTTCTTGCCGAATGAACGCCGCGACTCGATCTGATCTCTTGTAATGCATCAAATGATCTCGATTTGAAAATCAATCACCTGCGAGTGATCCTGATCATCAATGAAATTCAAAATTTTATCCATGGCCCCGCGCACGTGCTGCTGCTCATTCGACACCATGACGATGCCCAGGCTGGCGCGTTGCCAGAGATCGTGGTGATCCAGCTCGGCGACGGAGATATTGAACTTGTTCTGCAACCGCTTCTTGATGCTTGCCAGCACCATTCTTTTTTCTTTCAACGACGTGCTGTCCGGAATCAGCAATTCGACCTGTAGAGATCCGATGAACATCACAATTTTCGCTTCTCCGCCACAACCTCATAGAGTTCAATGATGTCGCTGACCTTCAGATCATTATAGCGTTCGAGGCCGACGCCACATTCAAATCCCGATGCAACCTCGCGCACATCATCCTTGAACCGTTTGAGCGAGGAGAGCGTTCCTTCGTGGATGAGACGGTCATCGCGGTACACTTTGACCTTGTCGTTGCGGTTGATCCGCCCCGACACCACATAACTGCCCGCGATCAGGCCGACCTTGGGCACCTTGAAGGTCTGTCGCACCTCAACCGTGCCGACGTTTCTCTCGGTCAGCGTCGGCTCCAAAAAGCCCTCCAGCGCCGCTTTGACATCATCGATGATGTCGTAAATGACATTGTAGGAGCGGATATCTATTTTCTCGCGTTCAGCGAGCTGACGCGCCTTGACCGATGGCCGGACGTGGAAACCGATGATGATGGCGCCGGAAGCAGCCGCCAGCAGGACGTCCGATTCGGTTATGGCGCCGACGCCCTTGTGGATGACGCTGACAGCGACCTCATCGGTCGCGAGCTTTTGCAGCGAATCCGCGATTGCTTCGAGTGAGCCGTCCACGTCCGCTTTGAGGACGACGGACAAGAGCCTGATCTGGCCCTGCTTGATCTGGCGGGAGATCTCATCCAGCGTCCGCGGCCGCGATCGCCAGTGTTCATGCTCGCGCTGCAATTGCTGACGCTTCTGGCTGATCTCGCGCGTGTCGCGTTCGCTATTGAGCACGACGAACGTATCGCCCGCCTGCGGTGCGCCATCGAAGCCGACCACCTGCACCGGCACAGCCGGCCCGGCCTGCTTGACGCGTTTGCTGCGCTCATCAAGCAGCGTTCGCACCTTGCCGCTATGCGCGCCGGCGATGAACGGATCGCCGACTCGCAATGTTCCGTTCTGCACCAGGACCGTCGCCACAACTCCTTTGCCCTTATCGAGACGGGATTCGATGACAACGCCCTTGGCCTTTCGTTGTGGATTGGCCTTGAGGTCCAGAATCTCTGCTTCCACCAGAATGAGATCGAGGAGACGATCGATGTTTTGTCCCGTCTTGGCGGACAGCTCGGCGGACTGACATTTGCCGCCCCACTGTTCGACCAGAACGCCGTGATCGGCGAGTTGCTGTTTGATCAAATCTGGATTAGCGCTCGGTTTGTCGATTTTATTGATCGCCACGACGATCGGCACGCCGGCAGCCTTGGCGTGACTGATCGCCTCAACTGTCTGCGGCATGACGCTATCGTCCGCCGCGACGACCAGTACGACGATATCGGTCACCTGAGCGCCGCGCGCCCGCATGGCCGTGAACGCCTCATGACCGGGCGTGTCGAGGAACGTGATCTGTTTGCCGTCAATGGAGACCTCATAGGCGCCGATGTGCTGCGTGATGCCGCCCGCCTCACCGGCAATGATATTGCTCTCGCGAATTTGATCGAGCAGAGATGTCTTGCCATGATCGACGTGGCCCATGATAGTGACCACCGGCGGACGAGCGACGGCAATCTCATCTTCGCCTTCTTCCTCGATCTCTTCAAGAATGTCCTCGCCGAATTCTGAGAGTGCTTCGACCTCATATTCATACTCATCCGCCAGCAACGTGATGGTTTCCATATCCAGGCGCTGATTGATCGTCACCATCATGCCCATCTCCATGCATTTCTTGATCAGCTCGGTGGTATCCACCTCCATGAGCTTGGCCAGTTCGGAGAGTGACATAAACTCACTGACGCGGATCTTTTGCTCTTCCTCGAATTGCTCAACGTCTTCGATCTCGACGCGTCGCCTTTTCCGTTTGCCACGTCCAGCCTCGGCGATCGATTGCATCGTCGCTCGAATGGAGTCCTGTATTTCCTGCTCGTTGAATTGCGGACGACTTTTCTTTTTCTTTTTCTTGCGATCCTTTTTCGCCTTTGGAGGCGTTTCAAGATAATCCTCCTCCGGCTTGACGCGATCTTTGCGCCGGCGGCCTTTCTTTTTCTTCTCTCCCGTCGCCGGTCGCGCCTTGCCCGCTTCCGCGGTCTTGGCTTCAGGGTGGGGCTTTTCGCCGCTGACGACAGCGGGCGCTTTTTCCGCAACGCCTTCCCGTTCACGTCGAGGCTTCGCCCCTTCGGGCGGGATTTCAATAATTTTTAGTTTACGCTTGGGCTTGAGTTTGGCCCTTTCTCGCTTCTCATCGAGCTCAACTTCCGGCTTGACCTCTATTTTCGCCTTCTCTGCCGGCGGCGCAACAGCGGGTTCCGCTTCAGCAGCGGCTCTTCGCCTGGCTTTTTCATCTTGCCGCTGCTTGACGATTTTCGGCTTTTCCTCGGCAAGTTCGGATGCGACGCGAAGCTTTTGCTCCAGTGCCAGGCGAGTATTTTCAGAAGCCGCCTTTTCCTTTGCCTGCTTATCCTTCAGCCTTTTACGAAATTCATACTCAGAGCTCTCCTGCTGTGTCGGCTCTTCTGTCACGCCGAATTTAGTAGAGATTTTTTCGAGCATTTCGTCTGATATTGGACTCATATGATTCCGAATGTCGAAATCAAGCTGAGTGAGGAAATCGATCAGCGCCTCGTTGGAGATATTGAACTCTCTCGCTATCTGAAATACTCTTTTTTTAACAGCCAAAGGTGGTGACTCCTAAGAATTAAGATTAAAATAGAGCAGCAGATCTACTCTTGCTGATCATCCTGCGGCAGCGCATTTTCCGCAATCGTCAATATCTTTTCCGCCGTCTTGACGCCAATGCCTGGAAGTTCGATCAGTCCGTCGACGCCGGCCCGGATGACGTCGTCGATGCTGTCAAAGCCGCCAAGGTGCAGGGTGTTGAGAATTTTCTCGCTCAGGCCTTCAACTTGTGTCAGAGCCAACTCTTCCTCATCGGCCATTATCGCCTTGTACTCATCTTCTTTGACCGTCTGGATCTCATAGCCGGTCAGCTTGACGGCGAGGCGTCGGTTCTGGCCGCCCTTGCCGATGGCCAGAGATATCTGGTCATCATCCAGCAGTGCGATCACCTTGCGTTCTTCCTCATCGATCGCAATCCTTTTTGGTTTGGCGGGACTCAAAGCGCGCGTGATAAAGATCTCGGGCTCCGATGACCAGTTGATGATATCTATCTTTTCATTATTCAACTCTTTCACTATGGCCTGAATGCGCATGCCCTTCATGCCGACGCAGGCGCCAACAGCATCGATTCTTTTATCATTTGAATAGACCGCTATTTTCGTTCGTTCGCCCGGCTCGCGGGCAATGCCCTTGATTTCAATGATGCCATCGTATATTTCCGGCACTTCCAGTTCAAAGAGCCGCGTCAGAAACATTGGCGACGAGCGCGATACAATGATCTCTGGACCGCGCGAAGACCATTTGACCTCCTTGATCACGGCGCGAAGATTCTCGCCGCGGCGATAGCGCTCGTTGGGAATCTGCTCGTTCTTGGGCAAAATGACTTCGGTTGATTCCGCGTTCAGATAGATTTCGTCTCTGTTGATCTGTCGTATATCGCCGCTGATGATTTCACCCACTCGATTTTTAAATTCCTCAAAGACGTGCTCTTTCTCAACCTCTTTGATGCGCTGATTGAGATTCTGCTTTGCCGAGATGATCAGTCGACGTCCGAACTGCGACGGATCGATGATCTCCATATATTCATCGCCGATCTCATAGCTCTCTTCAGCCAGCAGCGCCGTCTCCAGATCAATTTCCGTGAGATCGTCCTGCACTTTTTCTACCACTGTTTTGCTTTGATAAATTTCGATTTCGCCTTTTTCCATGTTGACAAAGACGTCAAAGTTATCTGAGGCGCCATACTTCTTTTTTATCATGGCCAAAAAGATATCTTCAATGATTCGCGTGAGAACATCTTTATCCATGCCTTTTTCCTTCACCAGAAGGGCAAAGGCTTCAACAATTTCACTTTTCATACCGTCATCCTAGAATAAGGCCTTTATCACGTTAAAAATCCACCAAAACTTTGGCAGTGACAATTTTATCCAGCTCGACGTCGAATTCCTCATCTTCTGCAGTCAGCGTGACAGCAGTGTCAGACACTGATTTGACGCATCCCTGCATCGTTTTTGTTTTTTCCTCGTCCTTTGCCGTCACTTTCACCGTTTGGCCGATCTGTCGTGCAAAATCCCGCCTGTTTTTCAGCGGGCGATCCAACCCGGGTGAAGAGACCTGCAAAATATAAGAGCTGCTGATCAGATCTTTGCGGTCGAGCAGATCGGAAATCTGTCGACTGATGTCGGCGCAGCGATCCAGGCTTATGCCACCCTCCTGCCAGACGAAGAGCCGTATCGTCGGCCGCTTGCTGCGACTGAACTGCAGCTCGACGAGCTCAACGCCCATATCCTCCAGACGCGGCCCGATGAGTTTGCCTATTTCTTCAACCAGATCCACCTAGCCCTCAAACAATAAAAAAAAATGGGCCGCGAAGGCCCACTTGAATAAGAATATAGTGAACGAAACTGTGAAAAGCAAGCGATTTTTATGCAAAGACCTAATTCATGGAACTGTAAAGAAGAGCGTCGCTCTTTTCCTGTGAGTTCGGATAATCGTCTATAATTTGTTGATAGATCGTCTTTGCCTGCTCATCATTGCCGGCTTGAGCATAACAGCGGGCCGCGCGTAAAAGATATCGTGCTGCAAGCGGACTAAATTTTTTGGCAATATTCTTATATTTTTCGGCTGCTTGCGAAAACTGGTTCTGTTGCTCCAGACAACCGGCTTCGCCGGCGAGCGCTGCAGCTCGCAGATAATCATCCTCCTTGCACGAAGAGGCGAATTTGCGAAAATGTTCCTGCGCAGCGGCATACTCGTCCGTATTGTACAAAGACTGGGCGAGAAAAAATCGCGCCGTTCTGCCACTCTTTGTGCTGCCGGCGGAATTCACGATGCCGGTGAAGAGCGCCACCGAGTTCCCATAATCGCGCGATTCAAAGACGCGCATCGCATTTGCGAGCTCGGCGCTGGCGGTCATCTCGGCCTTTACACGCATGTTATTGATGATAAAGACCGCCGCCAAAATGACGACGAGGACGACAATGCCGCCGAAGACAATTCTTGAATTTTCCTCAATCCAGTCTCGCGCCTGCACACTATAGGTAATGAACTTGTCTTCCTTGAGCTGTTTTTTGGTAATCCGTTTTCGTGGTGTCAGCATATCCTGTCCTGAATCTGGATGTCAAATGAATTACAACCTGTTAATATAGTATATTGTAAATTTAAAAGCAAGATTTAATAACAAATATCTGTATGAGGTCAGTTTCTGGCAAAGACGCAAAAGATCAACCTGGTGAGACCTTTGGCGGCAACCAAAAATATCCAAACCACCAAGGGCACCGAGACCACCGAGAAAATAAATGAAACAAAACTTTGTAAAAAAGCTTATCACGTTCCCACCAGGCACCATTGTGGAAGAAAAGAACGTCTGTTTTTCCTCTGTGGAACTCGGCGTTCTCGGTGGTTATATTATTTATCTTCTTTGTCAATGTGGCTACCCGTAACTGACCTTTTACAAATATCTGTATTAATGCATGCGCGTTGGATCAAAAGCCTCATGCGTCCCGATGACCACCAGCTCGTACATGTGACAGCTCACTGTTGTGGTGAAGATAATGTCCAGCAATAAAAAAAATGCAACAAGAGCTGGATTTTCCGTCCCGGCAATCTTGAGCAACAGCGGCAGCGTCAAAACACCGATGATGACGCTTGTCGAGATACTCAGTAAAATCTTGATCCGATTTCTCTTGCCGCCGCCGAAAAAATAGGAGACAAAGATGATGAAAAAGCCGATGGCCACGGCAATGTAATAGATGACATTGCTCTCCATCGTGAGCCAGGAAAAGCAATACTTTGCTGACGAAAAGGTCTTTACGACCTCCAGCGAATCCTGCACTGCGGTTGGACCCATGGTGGACTTCCTGTATAAAAATAGTGCTTGTACAACCCGCCCTTTTTCGGGAAAGAGGGATCATAATATCTCCCCGCATTGGCGCATCGAATGGGCGAGCTCGATTTTGTTCTAGTTTAGATAAATATGGCGGAAATTGCAAGCGCTTTCTGCGATGTTGCGGCGGAATTCATACGAAACACAAAAGCCTGCAGAGGCTGCCTCTGCAGGCCAAGATCTCGCTAGCGGATGATCCGCACCTTGGTCTGATCGCTCAATGTTTCATAGCCCTTGACGATCAGACGATCATCAACCTGCAGTCCCTCAACGACCTCCACGTGCGTCGGATTCTCCAGGCCGGTGACGATACGCCGCCCATGTGCAGCGCTGCGCTCGACAATATAGACGCGCTTGGCCCCGCGCGACTGCACGATGATGCTCTTGGGAATGACAATAGCGCTGTCCTTGTGTGCGACGATCGTCTCGACCTTGATGAACATGCCGGGACGAAATTTCCATTCCGGATTGTCGATCTCGATGGACGCCTTAAAAGTGCGAGTCTCGGAATCGATGGCCGGCGACACCTGCGTCACCCTTCCCAACAGGGTGTCCTCCGTCATGGTATAATTGAGGGCGCGCACCATCTGATCGACTTTGATACGGCCGAGATGTTTGCCCGGGTAGCTCGCATCCATATATAATTTTTCATAGTTCATGACCTTTGCAATCAATGCATTGGTCGATACTCGAGTGCCTGGGGTGAAATAGGGCAGGTCGACGATGACGCCGCGAAAAGGGGATTGCACCTTGAGCTTGGTCAGCTGTATGTGCGCATTGTCATAGTTATATTTCGCATCGATGTAGGCCTGTTCGGCATTCTTGAGCTCCCGCAAGGTGACGCCGCCCTTTTCATAGAGGGCTTGCTGTTTCTCAAATTCACTCTTTGAGATATCGAGATTCAATTTTTGCGATTCAATCTTGGTGTTGTTCTCCAGTTCCGGATTGTCAAGGTAGACGATCACATCTGCAGGGCTGACTTGATCACCCAGGGTAAAAGGCCTGTTGCGCGCGTTTTTGCCGAGTCGATAAAAGCCGTCCGTTTGCGCGACCAGCTCGACTTCCTGCAGCGCCCGCGCTGTACCGGTCGTCTCGATGAACTCTTCTATCGGTTTGAGCTTCACGTCCTCCACTGAGACGGGAACGGTGATAGAGGTGTCGATTTCCACGTCATTGCCACCGCAGGCCAGCCAAAAGACGCCGGTCACCAGAACGAATAGTAATTTCTTCACTGCCTCAACTCCTCATATTCAATCGATTTGCCATTGCTGAAAAAACATCTGCGGCCACTCTCTCACTCGGACAAAAGCTCCTCGGGAATGACAGCCTGATCGCGCACAAAATCGTACATGGATAAAATCTTGAGATTCAGCAACGCCAGTTTGTAATTGATGATGGAATCGGTCAACTGCTTCTTGGCATCGGAGAGCTGAATCTGGTACAAATTGAGGTCCATGCTCGTCAAATCGCCGTTCTTGTATCGTTCCAGATTGATCTGGTAGGTGAGATCAGCGTTCTCGACATTTTGACCGGCGATCTCTATCTGATTGACGAGGTTCTGCAGCTGTCGATGCGCTTGGCGGATGCTGATGACAATGTCATCGCGCGCTTCTTCCTGTGACAATTTGCGCGATTCGATGCTCGCCTCCGATGCCTTGATGCGCGCCCGGCGTTCTCCCCAATCGTACAGCGGGATCTCGAAAGAGATGGAGGCCTGCCGGTTGCGATCCGGACTGTCATACATGCTTTCGAACGTCTCATTGACACCCTGAATGCCATAGGTCAGGCTGATATTTCCGCGAAACTCATTGAGCGCCATAGTTTCCACCAGACCGTTATACGCCGATTGAATCTCGATTTCGCGCTGCCGCAATTCCAGCCGATGTTTGAGCCCGCTGTCGATCGCTGCGGCCAGATCAATATCGACGACCGTATGGGCGACATCGCCGACAATGTCGATGGAATCGGGGATCGGCACGCCGATGAGCTTTTTAAAGCTGTCAAGCGAATTTTGCAGCAGGACCAGGTTATTCTGCACGCTCGACTGGCTGTTCAGCAAATTCAGTTCAGCTTGATAGAGTTCTTCCCTGGCAGCGATGCCGGCGTCAACCTTATTCTTGATGATCTGATAGCTGTTGTTCGTATTGGCATACTCTTCCCGGGCGATATCATAGCCGAGCTGGTTGCGATAAATCTCATAAAAACTGTTCGTCACGTCGTATTCAAGCGCCAGCTTTTGCAGCACATAATTGATGGTCGTGTTCTCAAGATCGAGCTCCAGCTCACCCAGCGCCAATTTTGTCCGGTTATAGGTGAAAATGGGCTGCTCATAAGTCAGATAGAGGTTATTGCTCCACGGCTCGGTTTGCGCGCTGCCGGCCTCGCTCCAGCCCTCCAGCCACTGCAGTCTGTTGATGATTGAAAAGGTGCCGTCGGTCCACAGGATCGGTTGTCGAATGCGAAAGTCCGCTGAGCTGCTGGTGTTTTCGCTGCTGTACCAGATATTGCGAAATCGATCATACCGTCGGTCGTACGAATAACTGTATGGATTGACCGACAGGCTGAAATTGGATTTCAAGGCGGCGCGCTGCGCCTTGAGCGACTGACTGCTGCGTTCGAGATTCAGCTCTGCCTGCTGGATCTGCGGGCTGTTCTGCATGGCAATACTCATCGCATCATCCAGGCTCAGAACAGTCTGCGAATGAACCGCTGCGCACCACAAAAGAGTGACGATCACAAATTTTCTCATAGCCAATCCTTTTCCATCCATCGCGCCTACTTTTTCACCCATTTCACCGCATCAGCGATCACCATTCGCCCGTCGGATTTGTTGCTCAGCTCCACGGTGGCGATGCCGGCGGAAAAGTAAAAGATGCCGAGATAGTTCCAGCCCTGCGCCGATTGCGAGTCCCATTCGACCTGTTCCGCACCGTCATCATGATGAACAGTATAGTGAAAGCTTTTGATGAAACTTGCGTCGCGTCTGCCGCCCTGCTGCTGGCCCGGGCCTCCCGGGCCTCCCGGGCCACCGCGACCACGAAATGGCATATTTTCACCATAGGCATACACTTCATACTGACCGGCGCGCTCGATCTCGGCCTCCCAGACGACCTTTTTGTCGCCATTGCCGGCGCGGACAAAGTGGGCGGAATGGACGAAATCGCCATAAAAAATCGAATTGATCGTTTTTTTCCAGTTATCCGGCGCACGCCAGGGGCTGAACGTCGTATACTCTTCGTCTTCGCCGCCTTGAATGTTGAAAAGCCTTTTCAGGGCGCTCCGTTGTCCCGTGGATTGAATCTTAAAGCCCTCGTCCTCATTGTCGACAATGATTTCGCCCTCAACATCCAGTTTCGGCGGCTCGTCGAGCAGTGTGACGCCGTCAAAGGGTTTGGCATTCTTGTCCTCGGCAAAATCTTCGAGGCGCCGCATCTCTTGCGAGGGCAGGTTTCGCGACACCAGCGTGTTGATCGTCAGCGCTCTCGGCTGATCCTCCAGCACAAAGCCGATCTGTTTCGCCTGTCCCGGCGCCACGTAAATGGATCTTTGATAGTCGGTCGAGCCGACATTGAAACGGCCGAAACCGCCACCCGGTCCCATGCCGCCACCCGGGACGAAAAAGTCAAAGACAACGACGCCGCCCACCGGTTCGGGATTGTAGACATTCAGCAGCACCTGATATTTGGTGCGCTCGTCCTGCACTATCTTGTAATTTTTCATATTCGTGAAATAAAAACCCGGCACGTTTTTCTGCTGATACCACGCCTGCAATTCACCCTGCAAATCGATGCCCAGCTCTTCATTCATGGTCGCGATCAGCTCACTGCTGCTGAGAATTTTGAACTGATGTCTATCCAGCAATTCTGCCAAAAATGTCTCCAGTTTTTCAATCCCGACTTTGCTCTCCAGATAGCGGAACAGATAGGAACTCTTCATCTTCAGCGCGATGGAAGCCTTGTCGACATTCTCCGGATCTGCTAAAATTTCCTGCAGTGAATAGTCCCGCAATACAATATTCGCTTTTTCATCATCGGTGATCGCATCGCTGAAACGAGCCGGACTGAAGGCGGTCGTCTCAACCTTTCCTTTGAGAAAGGCTTCCAGCGTCGCATCGAGAATCGGCAGATCGGGCGAAGCGATCGCATTTCTGAAATGGTAAAAGTTCGGGAAAATGGCGTGCAAACCTGTCTCCTGCTGGCCGCCGAAGAAACGGTTCGGCCGTGTGCCAAAGAGATCGCCCTCGATAAATCGTCGCAGCACCATGTATTGCATCTCCATTTCAGAGATGGTCTCATTGCGATCCTGCATGCGATCCATGGACCGATCGATCTGACTCTTGAAATCGAGGCCGTCCAGCGCCGCGCCATTTTCCGGCAAAAACACCTGGCCGGGCTGCACCCAGTCCTGATGAAAACGGAGCGGTTGCGCAAAAGTCTTGAAATGGATCGGCACTTCGATGAGTGAAAAGGACTTGAATGGATAGTCCACGTTGGTTTTTAATTCATAGTCATTTTTCAACTCCCTGATCAGTGGCGCCAATGTATCTGACACGGCGGACAGGGACGTGAGAAAATAGTCATGCGTTCTATGGGTGTAGAGGTGATAGGCAACGCTGTCAACGTCGATCGACCGTTGCACATAGTCGCCGATGACGAGAGAGATCTGCGGCAGCGGGGTCTCCGTTTTGAACTCGTAGCCATCATCGATTGGCCGCGCCTGGCCCTGACTGATGGCGACGAGCCCGCGCTCTGTTTTCACTTTGAGATGATAGTCGGCAAAATTCTTCTGCCGACGCGTGACCAGCGCGCTGCCCATCGAGACGCCGGCTATCGGATACCAGTTTGCCTCTGCGGTGAGAAGGACAAATTCGGGTTCCAGGTAGCTGAAATCTTTGCCGCGTTTATAGAGCATCAAGTCATGCATTTTCTCGCGCTCTTCTTTTGGTGTGACGAGATAAAACGCGCGATTGTCAATCGAACCGCTGTAACGCATCGACAGACTGGCCCTGGCGCCGGCGCTGAGGTCCGCATCGACTTGAATGACATGCAGCTCGCGAGTGAACGGCACATCCTGGCCGTCCAGTTTGATCTCCTGCACATCCAGAGCAGGATTCAATGTCAGGATGAGTGGCGTCATTGAGGCCGCTGTGTTGTTCTGCAGGATCAACTCGGCGTCCATCGACATCGTCTGGCCTGTATGTTCAAATTCGAGGTCATAGGAGAGGATGTCCGCGATCGGCTGCTGCATGTGGCGGTCATTCAGCGCGATCATGGCGGCGCGCAGCTTGTCGCCGGAACGAACCCGGGCGAGATAAGAGATGAAGAGGCTCGAACCGACCAGCAAAAAGATGACGGCCAGCACGGCGGACGTGGTCTGCATCGCCCTGGATTGCGGCAGCCGCTTGAACAGCAGTATGGTCAAAAAGATAAAGCCCAGCCCGAGCGAGAGATAAGCCATTCGATGCATCAGCAGAGCTGTGAGTTGCGAAAAGCCGACGAAATCTGAATGGGAAAACGGCAAAAAGAATGCGACCGCATCAAACGTCGACTCGAATTTGACATTCAGGACGATCAGCGAGACGGCGAAATAGCCCAGCAGCAACAGAAAAGTGACGGCCTGGTTTTTGACCAGGCTCATGATGAAAAATGACAGGCCAAAGATAAAGATGAGCGTCGGAATGCTCATCAGCAACAGATAACAGAGATAGACGAACGGCTGAAAGACGACGTCGGTGAAGATCACTTGAATGATGACAGATATGACGAGCATGAGCACGTTGAGGCCCAGAAAAACGACGAACAGACCGCCGGCTTTGCCGAGTATATAGTCGCCGTTCGACATGGAACGCATATAAATCACTTCGGTGGTGTCGAGTTTGCGGTCGCGTTTGATAAAGTCAGAAGCCAGAAAGAGAGCGATGACGGCCTGGGCGACATTGAGCAGCATCATATTGAAATAGGGCATGGACGAAGGGATGCCGCGCATCTCCCATGGCATGGTCTCAAACGCCTGCGCGAAAAAGACAATGTTGAAAAAAGTGAGGATGATGACGACCAGCCCGGCAAAAATTCGAAAGAACCAGCTCCGCAATAATGTTTTGACCTCATAACGCATGATGGTCCATATATTTTTAATCGACAACATAACGAATGCCTTTCCGATGAATGATTCACTCCTCTGACATCAGTTTTCCAGACCATATTCCATGCGATAGACATACGCATGCTCGAGGTTCGGCTCGATCTCTGTGCCATAAAAATCGTCCAGCTTGTCGGCGACAACCTGAACGTCCCATCCCTTGGTCGACGGAATGGTCGTGATGACCGGATATTTTGCCTTTATCGCTTCGAGGTCGCTATCGAGCGCGTTGATCTGGAAGACATGACCTTTTGCCTGCGCAATCAGCTTTTCCGGGGCGTCGTTAAAAATCAGCTCGCCCTTGTTCAACAGCGCCATTCTGTTGCACGTGCTCGAGATGTCGCTGACAATATGGGTGGAGAGGATGATGATGATCTCTCGATGCGTCATGTCGGAGAGGAGGTTGCGAAAGCGTATACGCTCTTCGGGATCGAGGCCTGTGGTCGGTTCATCCACGACCACGATCTTGGGATTTCCGATCAGCGCCTGTGCAATGCCCAGCCTTCTTTTCATGCCGCCCGATAATTTATTCGCCCGGCGATCGCGAGCATCATAGAGTCCGACTTTTTCCAGCATCTCGTCGACCGCTCGCTTGCGCTCACGACCGTTGGTCAGGCCGGCCAAAGCAGCCACATAATCGAGAAATTCCCATGTGGACAGTTTGGTGAAGACGCTGAAATCCTGCGGCAGATACCCCAGCATCGCGCGAATCTGGCGACGATGACGCATGAGGTCGAACTGGTCGACCGTGACGATTCCGCTGGAAGGTTTCATCAGAGTGACGAGGATGCGCATAAAAGTCGTTTTTCCCGCACCGTTCGGCCCCAGCAGGCCAAAGAGGCCGTCATTGATCTCGAGATCAATATTCTTGAGCGCCGAGAATCCGTTTTTGTATCGTTTGTTCAGATCCTGGATGGTGATCTTCATTCATTCCTCAGAAGGATGGTATGGCCCTGCGTGAACTGAAGGCGGAGAGCCGTCAGCATTTTGTTTTTTGATACAGACGTGAATGGGGAAAAAAAGTTCTTATAAGAATGGCAAAGATTCACCAATGCCAGTACTTTGCCTTGCCGACAAATTCGCGTTCAAAGTGATTGCGCAGCGTGATGAACGCCTCCCCCACCTCATCGACAATGTGAAACAACTCGAGGTCTTTGCTGGAAATGACGCCCCATTCGACCAGCTTGTCAAAGTTGACCACCTGTTGCCAGAATTCTTTGCCATAAATGATGACATGCAACGGTTTTGTCACTTTGAGCGTCTGGCGCAGGGTGAGCAGTTCGAACAGCTCATCAAAGGTGCCAAAGCCGCCGGGAAATACCACCAGCGCTTTGGCCAGATAGACGAACCAGAACTTGCGAATGAAAAAGTAGTGAAACTCGAAGGATAAATTTTCGCTGATATATGGATTGGGCGCCTGCTCAAACGGTAGGCTGATATTCATGCCGATGGTCGGCGCGCCCGCTTCAGCGGCGCCACGATTGGCTGCCTCCATGATGCCGGGACCGCCGCCGGAACAGACGATGAATCTTCTGTCCTCTTTCAGATCCTTGGACCATTTGGCCAGTTGATAGGCGAGTGAACGCGCATCTTCATAGTAGCGCGAGAACTTTAGGCCGCGCTCGGCTTCCTGGAGTTCCTGCAGCAGCTCTTCTGACGGGCCATTGGCCAGTGCCACGCGACCTCGTACTTCTTGCAGCTTTTCCTCTGCCTCTACCTGGGATAGAACTCGCGCCGAGCCGTAAAAAACGACCGTATCCTTGATCTCGAAATGCTTCAAGCGGCTCTCCACTTCAAGATACTCGGCAAGGATGCGAATGACGCGTGCATCGCCACTGTTCAAAAACTCGTCGTTTGTATAGGCTTTGACGAGCTGCGGCTTTTTGTACTCGCGCGGATGTCCGTTGGAGTGAAAGGCGCTCTCTGTTGTATACGAATTGTAAATGCTGTTTTTCTCGCCCATTCTCATTCCTCATGTTATAGGTGACGCTGCAGCCAGTGGCTTGTCTGAATGATGACTTGCCGTCGATGCGCCGGCGATGCAAAGGTGTGTCCGGCGCCCGGAATCTCCATAAAATCGGCCGGCGGTTGGACGATCTTGCGAAATTGCTGAAATCCGTCGATAAAGAGTGCGTCGTCCGCCGTGCCCTGGACGACAAGTTTTGGCGCCGTAATTTTCGCCAGACAGCTTTGAATATCATAGTCCGACGCCTGCGCAAAGAACGCCGGCTTGAGCAGCCAGCCGTCATATTCAATCAGGCTGTCCTGGTGCGGAACGAGTTCGCCAGCTCGATTTTTATACAGAAGCTGCAGGTCGGGAACAGCGGACCAGGTGATCAGCGCATCCACAGGCGTGTCTGCCGCCGTCAGAATTGCGGTCGCTGCTCCGAGACTGATTCCGAGCAGAGCCAGGCGCGCGTAGCCGCTCGCGCGCGCCCAGGAGATGGCATCGCGCAGATTTTCAATATTGCGGGAAATCAGGCTGTCCTGAAATTCGCCCTCGCTGTCGCCAGAGCCAAAGAAATCGAAACGAAATGCATTGCAGCCGTGCGACGCAAAATCACGTGCAGCCTCGACAAAGAGACGCTTGTCTTCAACCTTGGTGCTGGTGAAGCCATGGCACATGATGACCATGCTTGGCGAATCGACTTTGTGATGGACGCCGACAAGCTGCGCGCCCTGGCTCCTGAACGTGACGCCCACTTCTTTTGCTTGAAACTTTGCTTCTCGCATGTGCAGCGTTCCAGGTTTACTTCAACCTGCCGAAGAGGCTCTGCAGCTTTAATTTCCACACCATCATATAGGCCTCATGGACGATCTTTTTCGACATCTTTGATTCCCCCATCCGACGATCGATGAAGATGATGGGCACTTCGCCAAGGGTAAAGCCCTTTTTCCAGGCTTTGAATTTCATCTCGATCTGAAAAGAATAGCCGTCCGATTGAATTTTGTCCAGATTGAGGCTCTCGAGCACCTTTCGTCGATAGCAGACAAACCCGGCTGTGCAGTCATGCAGCGGCAAGCCAGTGACGACGCGCGTATAAAAGCTCGCTCCCATGCTCAACAGCAGTCTGCGCAGCGGCCAATTGACGACATTGACGCCATTCACATAACGAGATCCAATGGTCACATCAAATCGCTCACTCCCATCGAGCAGCTTGGGAATATCCTTTGGATCGTGGGAAAAATCCGCGTCCATCTCGAGAATCCGTTCATATCCGTGCTCAAGAGCGAATTTAAAACCAGCGACGTACGCCGTGCCCAGTCCGAGCTTTCCACTTCGCTGCAGCAGAAAGACGTCCTTGTACAGACGGGTCATCGCTTCGACGAGATCGCCCGTGCCATCTGGCGAATGATCATCGACGACAAGAGTATGCATGTCAGCGATCCCCAGAGCCTGAACGGCATTGATCATTTGCGTGATATTGTCGCGCTCGTTATATGTCGGGATAATGACCAGTGATTTCAAAGAGTGCTCCTTTGCCTGTCGTTATCAGACGGATTCATTCTCAACAACCGCCTTGTACTTGCGCAAGCCACCCTCAGCATCGGACAGTTCCAGGCCGAGGGTATAGATCGCTTTGTCGACGACAAGGCCTGAATTGAGCGGACGCGGGGCCCGCTGCTTAAAATCAGCGGTTGAAATGGGATTGATGAGCGACGGATCGAGATTGAAAATCCTGGCGACCTTGTGGGCGAAATCAAACCGGCTGATGATTTCACGGCCCGCGAGATGAATGACGCCATGGAACGACGTGCGCACCAGGTGCCACAGAGCGCGCGCCAGGTCATCGTTGAGGGTCGTATTGCCGATCTGATCCGTCACAATATGGACGGGATCGCCATTTCTCAGCTTGCTGATGAGCCAGCCGACAAAATCGGGTCGCTTGTTGACCGAATGGCCGAAGAGGACCATGGTTCGAGCGATAGTGAAATTGAGCGGCGATCCCTTGAGAACCATTTCCGCTGCCAGTTTGGACTGGCCGTAAAATCCGAGCGGATTTGGCGTATCGTTCTCCCGATAGGGCCCATTTTGGCCGTTGAAGATATAATCGGTGGAGAGATGATAGATGCCGGCGTGCACCCGTCGAGCCGCCTGCACCAGATTCTCCATGGCAATGACATTGACGAGCCAGCACAAGTCCCTCTGCTCTTCAGCTGCATCCACGTTCGTAAAAGCGGCGGTGTTGATGATATTGTCCGGAGCGACCGTATCGATGAGCTCTTTCACAGCATCGCGATCCGTCAGATCGCACGGCCGATAGATCTCTGGCGAAGTGAACTGGTGATCCGCGTGCACATCCGTCGCTACGATCGTGCAGCCGGGCGGTGCAAATTTGACGAGGCGTT
This sequence comes from Candidatus Zhuqueibacterota bacterium, assembly GCA_003854995.1. Classification (GTDB taxonomy): domain Bacteria; phylum Zhuqueibacterota; class Zhuqueibacteria; order Residuimicrobiales; family Krinioviventaceae; genus Kriniovivens. The sequence continues at coordinate 187 of RQOI01000020.1, read as the reverse complement.
GTCCCAAGAGTCCGTGACAACCAGTGATGAGAATTTTCATAGTTTTTCAGATTTTTATTTTGCAGCCATTTTGCCGAAATTCAGCCAATTTTTCCTGTAGCGGTGGATGGTGCGCCGCGAACATTTCGGCGCAAAAAATGGCGGCATTGCGCGCACCCGCCTTGCCAATGGCCATAGTCGCGACCGG